>NZ_PDZH01000067.1 GCF_002735695.1 Chitinimonas sp. BJB300 | reverse complement strand
GGGCTGAAAGTATAAGGTTGTGGAATGCAATTCGTCTCCCTGCACCTGCGCACCAGAAATAGCGGCTGCCGCTTGTACTGCGGTGAGATGTTGTCGCAGCAAGCCGGGTTTGCTGCGCTTGGCGCGACGAATCTGGAAACGTTGGAGCGGCTATCACCGCCGCAGTCTGGTGGAAACGAAGATGCACTGTTTCAAGCGACTCGGTAGCCGGGTGATGGCACGCACCTTTGATCGGCCGGTGGCGGAACTACAAGTACGCGCGGCGCTATTGAACCGCTTTACCATCCTGGGTTGCCCGAAGACCGTATTGGTGGCAGCCATGGGCTAAATCCGCCTTGGGAAAGGGGGTGCTCACTCTTCGGTGGGGTTATGCAACAAAGCCGGCTGTGGTTTTAAACGTTATGTATCAAGCCAATTTCCCCAACATACTTAACGCTACTGCCTCCGCTACTTTGATGCCATCCACACCGGCCGACAGAATCCCGCCCGCATAACCTGCGCCTTCGCCAGCAGGGAACAGACCGCGCACATTAAGGCTTTGGCAATTTTCGCCACGGGTCATTCGCAGTGGCGAGGAGGTGCGCGTCTCCACCCCGGTCAGCACAGCGTCGTGCATGTCGAAGCCTTGGATTTGCTTGCCAAAGGCGGGCAGTGCTTCGCGTATTGCCTCAATGGCGTAGGGGGGGAGCGCAGTGGAAAGGTCACCGAGTTTTACGCCCGGCTTGTAGGAGGGTTCGACCGCGCCGATTTGGCTGGACGGCCGATTGGCGATGAAATCGCCGACCAACTGACTGGGTGCTTCGTAGGTGCTGCCACCCAGCACATAGGCACGCGATTCGAGTTCGCGCTGGAAAGCGATACCGGCCAGTGGGCCGCCGGGGTAGTCGTCGGGGGTGATACCGACCACGATGCCGGCATTGGCGTTGCGTTCATTGCGTGAGTATTGGCTCATGCCGTTGGTGACGACGCGGTTTGGCTCCGAAGTTGCTGCCACCACCGTGCCGCCTGGGCACATGCAAAAGCTGTACACCGAACGGCCGTTTTGGGCATGGTGCACCAGTTTGTAGTCCGCCGCGCCCAGCAAGGGGTGGCCGGCATGCTTGCCAAAGCGTGCCGTGTCGATAATCGACTGCGGGTGTTCGATGCGAAAACCAACTGAAAATGGTTTGGCTTCCATGAAGACGCCGCGTTCGTGCAGCATTTCAAAGGTATCGCGCGCGCTGTGGCCCAAGGCCATTACGACATGGTCGGTGCGAATCTGCTCGCCGCTATCCAACATAAGGCCACGTATAGCACCGTTCTCGATCTGCACCTCGGTAACACGCTGTTGGAAGCGGATTTCGCCACCCAGTGACTCAATCGTCTCGCGCATTTTTTCCACCATACCGACGAGGCGGAAAGTGCCGATATGCGGTTTGGCCACATAGACGATTTCTTCAGGGGCGCCCGCTTTCACGAACTCGGCGATGACCTTGCGGCCCAGGTAGCGTGGATCTTTGATCTGGCTGTACAGCTTGCCATCCGAAAAAGTACCTGCGCCACCTTCGCCAAACTGCACGTTTGACTCAGGGTTGAGCACATTCTTGCGCCATAGGCCCCAGGTGTCCTTGGTGCGTTCACGTACTTCCTTGCCGCGTTCCAGCACGATGGGCTTGAAACCCATCTGCGCCAACAGTAAGGCAGCAAAGATGCCGCAGGGGCCAAAGCCGACGACCACCGGGCGGTGCGCCATGTTGGCAGGTGCTTGCCCGACGAAGCGGTAGTCCATATTGGGGGTCGGGACGATTTTGTTATCGTTGGCCAAGCGCTTTTTGATACCGGCCTCGTCTTTGAGCTCGCAATCCACGCTGTAGATCAGGCATAGCGGGTGGCCGCGACGCGCATCGTAGCTACGCTTGAACACGGTGTAGGACTTCAGCACCTCGGGTTTGATCTTCAGCCTTTGCAATATCGCCTCAGGCAGGGCCTCAGGGGTATGGTCGAGTGGTAGGCGGAGTTCATTGAGGCGCAGCATGGTGTTCCAGTATTCAATCGGCATAAAGCAGCCAGCGCGACGCGTAGCCGGGCTGACCAAAACGCGTATTGTAAGTTTTTGTTGTCATCAGGGGGAGGTTGCGCTGTTGGTTGGTGGAAGAGGGCCCACCAACGTTATTGAGTAATCAGGGCAATGATGTGGAAATCCTGGAATGTTTTGCAGCATTCACTGATATGTAAATAAGGGTGTGAGCCGCCCTACCGTGAGTAACCGCTATGCAATACTGGCTTCAGTTCATCTCATTCCTCTATTCCCTATGCCCAGACCAATCGCTCACCTTATGCCTCTCCCGCTGGCCCTGTCGGGTTTGATGGCACTGCCTGCCTGGGCAGAGGAGGCTACGCCGGTTGATGTGCCAACGGTGGAGGACAAGGCGGTCCAGCGTACGGAACAGATCAGTATTACCGGTCGGCAACTCAGTGACACCTTGCAGCGACAGCAGAGTTCGGCCAGCCGCATCATCATCGGTAAGGAAGAGATCAACCGCTATGGCGACACCAGTGTGGCCGATGTGCTCAAGCGTTTGCCTGGGGTGACACTGGGCGGTAAAGCTGGCCGGGGTGGTGAGATCAAGATGCGCGGCATGGGTAATGGCATGACGCAAATTCTGGTCAATGGCGAGCCGATGGCGCGCGGGTTCTCAATCGACTCGCTGTCGCCGGATCAGATTGAGCGCATTGAAGTATTGCGCTCGCCAGTAGCGGAGTTCAGCGCCCAAGCTATTGCCGGGACCATCAATATCGTACTGAACGAAGACGCCAAGAAGCGCCAGAACGAAGCGCGCTTTGTGTTAGGCAGCGAGGATGGTCGTCTGCAGTCCAGCCTTTCATTGAGCCATAGCGACAAGCAGGAAAACTTCAATTACACCCTTGCAGGCAATCTAAGCCGTAGCAACCGTGCCGATGATGATAGGGAATGGGTTCAGCGTTTTGACCCAGTGGGCAATCTGATCAGCCAGGACCGTACGCAGGGAAGCGGCAACAGCCAAGGCTACAACCTGCATCTCACCCCGCGGTTTACCTGGAAGCTTGACGAAAAAAGCAGCCTGACTTTGCAACCTTTCCTGATGCATTCGCGCAGTCAATCCAGCAGCAGCGCCAACATCGACCGCAGCCAACCCGACTCAAGCAAGTACAGCAGCTATGTGAGCGATGCCGACAATGGCTTCGATATGATTCGCACTAACGTTAATTGGCAGCGCAGGATGGAGGAGGGACGTAAGCTGAATGTGCGTGCAGGTTTCAACGTCAATCAGCGTACTAGCGATAGCGTACGGCAGGAATTCAAGACCGATGGCTCACCCCTGCAAATCCGGTGGGATAACAGTAAGACACGTGATAATGGCTTTACCAGCGGCGGCAAGTGGTCTACCCCGTTTGGTGACGAGCATGCTTTGGCCATTGGTTGGGACTTGGAGACCAGCCAGCGCCGCGAAAACCGGCAGATTGACAATGTGTGGCTGGACCCGACACAACCCCCAGTATTGGACACCACAGACTATGGTGACCTTGTGGAAGCTGGGACGCAGCGTTACGCCGTGTTTGCGCAAGATGAATGGGAGATCAGCCCGCAATGGTCGGCCTATGCTGGGTTGCGCTGGGAAGGGATAACGACCAAATCGGAAGACCAACTCACACATGTCAGTCATCGCAGTGGCGTTTGGAGCCCGACCTTGCATGGAGTTTGGCGGATACCCGATAGCAAGAACGACCAAATACGGGCCAGCCTGACACGTAGCTATCGTGCCCCTCGTACCGGCGATTTAATCGCACGTCCTTATGGTTCGCTCGACAACAGTGAAATCCAGCCAGATAGGGTCGGCAACCCCGACCTTAAGCCTGAGCTGGCTTGGGGGCTTGAGCTGGCCTATGAGCACTACCTCAGTCAAACCGGTCTACTTAGCGCCAATATCTTCACGCGCCAGATCACTGATTTGGTACGGCGCGATATGCGCCAGGAAATGGTGGGCAATGAGTTACGCTGGGTATCGCGACCGAAGAATATCGGTAACGCCACGGCACAAGGTGTGGAGTTGGAAGCCAAGTTCCGGCTGGCTGAGTTGATGGAAACCAAGGTGCCAATGGATATACGTGCCAACTACAGCCGCTATTGGTCGAGTGTGGAGGGCGTGCCTGGGCCAAACAACCGGTTGGAGTCGCAAGCCAAGGAGTCGGTTAACTTGGGTATGGACTATCGCCTGAGCAGTGCGCCCTTGACCTTGGGAGGCAACCTGCATTGGGTGCCCGGCTATCGCACTCAAATCAGCGATAACCAGTACAGCAAGACAGCATCGCGACGGGTTTACGATATGTATGCATTGTGGCGTTTCAACTCATCAGCACAGTTGCGCATTGCCGCAGCCAACCTGGGGCAGTTCAATGATGTAAGCGAGTCGGGGCAGGTCTATACCGCCGGCAGTACGCTTAGCCGTGGCATCAGTCCTAGCTATATCAACTGGAATGCGTCCTTGGAGCTGAAGTTCTGACTATGTCGATGTTCCCTTCAAGGCTTGTTTCGCCTTGCATCAATCGTTGTAGATTGTTGGAGGCGGAACAGATTTGCGCGGGGTGTGGCCGTACATTGGACGAAGTCGCCCACTGGGGACGTTGGGGATCCGCATCGCGAGAGGTAGTCTGGCTGCGGCTGGAAGCCTACTGGCAAGATCGCCAAGAGCCGCTACCCTGGCTCGAAAAGAAAATTTGAGCAGCCGAATACTGGCAGTTGCTCCCTCACGATTCTTTCAATGCAGCCCATTGCATGGCTGTATGTAGGGTGTCTGTGGCGCTGTGGCTATTTCCATGGCGATCGCATCAGGACACGTGCAATAACCGTACATATGCGTAGATGTCTTTACCGAGATACTCAGCTAGATTGGTAATTATTGGCACGATGAGGCATAGACATTGGGTAACCAATGTGAGCTAACGCTGCTGGGGGGATTAAAACTAAGCTCATGATTATTAAGTAGTTACCCATCGGTTTCCCACAGTACAAAATTCCTATGGAATACGGATAATCGTGTTTTCTCTGAACTGGTTATCCCAATGGAATTCATGCTACCAACTCGTCGCCGTTTTGCTGTACTTGCTGCCGCGCTGCTTTCCTGTGCAGTGCTGGCTGAAGAAGCCCCTCTGTGCATGGCTGTATCCGAAGGTAGTACTGGCCAAACTGATACGAGCAAGGTGCGTGAGAAATATCGCCCTTTGGCAGATGAAATTGCACATGCCATTGGCCGTCCCGTCAAAATAAAGGTAGTGGGCTTTGCGCCGTTGCTGCACACAATCGAGCAGGGCGACTGCGAGCTTATCTATACCCGAACCAGCTACATCGCCGGTTGGGCGATTCGTGACATGCAATACAAGCTGTTGGCTGCCAATGAAGGTAGTAAGCAGGTTGTGTTCATTGCTCAGCAAGGCCAAAAATTTGCATCGGTACGCGATCTACGCGGTTTACGAATCGCTATTCCTGATGCACAGAGCGATCTGACACGTGTGGCACATGCCATGTTCCGCGATGCGGGTGTGAAGCAGGAAGAATTGCAGTTGCAGCAGACCAGCTTGCAGGATGCCATTGTCTTTGGTGTGGAAAGTAAGCTCAGCGATGTGGGTCTGCTGACATCAAATTCCAAGGCTGCCAAGGATTGGAGTCAAAAGGGCGGCACCTGGGCAATCAAGAGCCGAATCTTGCCAAATTGGTCTTTCCTCGCCAGTCCTAATCTGAATACAGGCGACGCCAATAAGTTGCAGGCTGCGCTTTTGGGTATGGCCCAAAGCAGCGGCGGCAAAAAGGCCCTGTTGGATGTCAACATGACCAACCTGGTGAATGCCAAACCTGCAGACTACACGTCGGTACTGGAATGGGTGGGAATGCCAAAGGGTATTTGAGCTTGCGCTGACAGCCTACATTGCAGCACGCAGTCTTTGGCCCACATTACAAATCCGGTGGGGGTTTTCACCGGATTTTTTGTTGCAATGGGGTTAGGGTGAAGACACGAGGGGGTTCTTAAGCGGTAGTAAATGGGCTCACTCTTGCTGTATCTGCTGAAGATAAGCTTGTACGGCAGCTTCGCGGGCAACGTCGTCCAGCGTAATACCTTGCTTCTCAGATGCCGTGTTGATCGCTTTTCGAACCAAGGCTTCTTGTTCGGCAGGGTCGTCCGACTCTTCAATATAAATGGGTCCAGCTAGCCGGCTGACCGTGGTGTCGGTGTGGTTGGCATCGGATTCTGTGGGTTGATTGGCAACGCTGACGTAAACAATGTTGACTACGACGAACAACACAGCCCCGAAGATAATCCCACCACTGTTCGTGCCGTTTGGTGAGCCATAAAGATTGTCGCTACGTTGACCGGGCCAGACACATAAAACCAATGTGGCAAAGCCGATGAGCAAACCTAGTATTGCTGCGGCGATCGGTGATCCGGTGAGGAGCATGAGCAAGCTGGTTGGTAATAACCAGAGCCATTTTCCGCTCAGGCCTAGGTCGTGTAGGCGCAAGGCCATGGTGCGTAGGACTAACCAGCCAAGGAGAATGGTGCCGATGATGCCTATTGCTATGGCAAGCGTGCCGCCAATCAGTCCCTCAACGATGGTGGATACTAGCAATAAACCCAGTATCGGGGCATAGATCAGCACGCTATAGGTCATGTAACGCATGCGGTTGATACGTCCCTCGTAGCTGAAGCCAAGAAAAGAAGGCGGCTCATCCAGTGCGACATCCTGGTAGTAGTGAAGGAGGCGTGTGGGGTTTTCATCCGCTGCTTCCATACGATGGCTGTGCGGTGCGCTAATGTTGGATGTCCTGGCGGCCAGCATACGAGGCATGTCTGCGCTACAGCTACGGCATAAGGTGCACTTGGATTGTGTGAGTTGGCAGGCGGGGCAGGTAATAACTTCTTCAACAACGGTACCCATGGCCGGTTTTGCTACGCCGATTTCGGTTGGGTTTGATACGGAAAAGTGGTTAGTTGCGTCAATTGGCAATGGGGTAGGCGAAGCTTCAATCCGTGCCTCTGCCCCAATGTCCGTCAGGATTTTTAGATAGCGTGCTACATCGTTTTTTTGCAATGAACGTTTGATCACGGTCTCACTGCCAGACAGCATGGCATGTGCTTTTTGCTCACTGACTTTGAAAAGTCGGGCCAGAGAATTGGCAACATCGATTGTATTGAACCCTGGCAGTACACGACCACTCAAAAGCAGTCGATTTGAATCGGACATGTTTGGAATTACAGCGAAATGAGAGAAGGACGCAGATGATCTCGTTCAATTGAATTGTTGGCAATCTTGGTCTGCGAATGGTGGGTAAGTGAATGATTTTTGGTAGTAGTAAGCCTGCGTAATTTTATTCATTTGACATATTATGCAATCCGACCCAGTACCTGCTGCGGTGTGAGAAGCAGTTTTATAAGCAACCATTTTTGATAGAGCTAAGAACCTGTTCAAAGTCTTGCGAGCTAGAGCGAGACAAGGCGAAAACACCGGAGGCAGAGGAGTTTACTAAAGGTAAATGAGCATTCTGAAAGTGTTTTCAACGTCGTATCGCCCAAGCGTAGCAGACATTGAACAGGTTCTAACAACAGTCAGGGCACACGACGATATCGGCCCATGTTGGAGATAAATTAGATGGATCAGTATGTACGCGAGTCAGGGGCTGCGTTAAACGGCGGCCTGAGACTTTCATGGAAATTAAGTATCTTGCTTGCTGTCTTAAGCTTTCTTGTGCTGCATAGCATGGCAGGATTGCCTGTACCGCCATCTGATGGTGTCAGCTATCTACCTTCATTGATTACTGCGCAATTTATCAGCGGGCTGGCGGTGTGGTTGCAGTATCCAATGCCATCGTTGTTACTGTTGTGGGCCCTGTACTCGTTTTGGTGTGCAAGGCGCCATGAGGAAGACGAGGCGAACCCTACCTTGCAAGCGTTGCAGGGTATTGGTTGGGAGGAGTTCGAGCTATTAATGGCAGCGGCGTTTCAGAAACGGGGTTATACCGTTCGCTCGCGTAGCGGTGCTGTATCGCAAGGTGGGGTCGATGTGGTGTTGACCAAACGTTGCGAAGTGTTTCTGGTGCAAGGTAGTCAATGGCGGGCTCGGCAGGTAGGGGCACAACCTGTTCGTGAATTGCAAGCTGTCATGGCCGCGGCCAGAGCTTCTGGTGGGTTTGTGCTCAGTGCTGGTCAGTTTAGCGCTGAGGCGCAACATTTCGCGCGCGAGCATCATATCGAGCTCATCGAGGGACCAGCGTTGCTGCAGTTGATTCAAGGGCTGGACTGCAGCACATTGATGCCAGAGGGATTGCCGACTCACCCATGAAAAGGCCGCACATCAAATTGATGAGCGCCAGGGGAAAGATGGCCGGATGTCGATTGCCTTGCTTTTTCGGAATGAGGCGTCCAAATTGGTTGCCTGCTTACGACAGAGATGATTTTTTTAGAAACGCCAAAGGCATATCACCATTTGGCGTTTTTCTTTTTCAAATCATCGTCATCAACTGATCGTCGGTTATGACATGAAAATAATCCGCTTAGTTACCCACAGATTGCGTGTGTTAGCAGGGCGCTTCGAGCTTGGCAGCAAGGAAATGACCAGCATATAGTCCCCGCATTTTGGCGCAGTCAGCGCGACGGCAAGATGGCCGGTTTCAGGGGGATGTTGGGGTGGAGCGCAGGCAAAGTAATCGATTGGGGGGGGGCGCTTGATCAGCTATTACGGCTGCCTTGGTGGTTTTTTTCATTGCTCGCTGGTGGGGGATGTCTGGCCTTAAAGGCGATTTCCATTAGCGATAGTGTCAGCTTGGTTTTTAAGAGCTATGTGGATGCCGGTACGCTAAGGCTGCTGCTTAATACAGTCGAGGTATGTCAGTACTTATTTCCTGCTGTCTGTCTTTTGTTCGCGAGCGCTACGTTGCTTGCACGACGCCGGCGTATGGTGGTGAGCCATCAACGGCGTCGTTTGCTGGATGGCTTGAACCGGTCCCAGTTTGATGCATTGCTGGTTGAAGCATTCAGACGGCGTGGCTATTCGGTGAAGCCTGCACGTTCAGGATCAGAACTCCTATTGGAAAAGCACGGCCGTCGCTATCTTGCTCAGTCAACTGTTTGGCGTGCCAATAAGGTGGGAGTACTGAGTGTCCGCGAATTGCATTGGGCCATGCTTGCGGAAGGAGTGCAGGGTGGTTTTTTAATCAGCGCAGGGACTTACTCCACCAATGCAGATCGATTTGCCCATGACCATGCCATCACCTTGATTGATGGCACGGCACTTCGCATGCTTTTGCATGGCATTACGCTGCCTTCGCAATTGGTTCTCGCAGATGCATCGAATGAGCATGCACCGCCTTGTCCCGGTTGTGGGGGCGATATGGTGCAACGTGTGGCGAATAGGGGGGCTAATGCAGGCGAACCTTTCTGGGGTTGTATGAAATATCCGGTTTGTTGTGGTGTTCAGGTGGTGGAGTAGAGAAGCCTGCCATCTTACGTGCTGTCACGAAAATGATATGAGCAGAAAGAGAATAGAGAAGGGTGTGCTATTGGGACATTTATGGTTTGGGTAAGGAGGACGTGGTGCATGCTGGTCGCAGCCGGGTAGGACGAATAGCGGCTTGGATGGTCAGACATCTCTACGGCATCCCATTTGGATGCCGTTATTATTTAAAGTGCGGCTAGACGGTTTTATTTCGCTCGTACGGGGCTTCATGCTAAAAGATCGGCCGATCATTAGCACTTAGCCGATGATTTTTATCATGCATCGCAACCCAAGAAGGAAACCGTCGTGGCTGGCAGTAGTCTGTTAACCCTGATTGATGACATTGCAACCATTCTTGATGACGTGGCCTTGATGACCAAGGTCGCAGCCAAGAAAACCGCGGGTGTGCTGGGAGATGACCTGGCGCTGAATGCCCAGCAGGTGTCTGGCGTGAAGGCCGACCGCGAATTGCCCGTAGTGTGGGCTGTGGCAGTAGGTTCGTTGAGAAACAAGGCGATTTTGGTGCCTGCTGCGTTGGCCATCAGTGCGCTCATGCCATGGGCCATTATGCCATTGCTGATGCTGGGCGGTGCTTACCTGTGCTTTGAAGGTTTTGAAAAGCTGGCACACAAGTTTCTGCATAGCAAGGAGGAAGAGAACGCACATCATAGCGAACACTTGCAGGCATTAACCAACCCGGAAGTTGATCTGGTGGTTTTTGAACAGGACAAGATCAAGGGGGCGGTGCGCACCGACTTTATTCTCTCGGCAGAAATCATCGTCATTTCACTGGGTACTGTGGCTTCAGCCAGCTTTATCCAGCAGGTGACGGTATTGGTTGGTATTGCTTTGATCATGACCGTGGGCGTGTACGGCTTGGTTGCCGGTATCGTGAAGCTTGATGATGCAGGCCTTTATCTTACCCAGCGCGGTGGAGCAGCAGCACAGACTTTTGGCCGCGCCTTGGTACTGGGTGCGCCTTATTTGATGAAGACCTTGTCGGTTGTTGGGACGGCTGCAATGTTCATGGTAGGTGGCGGTATTCTGACCCACGGTATGCCGGCAATGCATCATGCCATTGCGCAGTTCGATGAAGGACTGGCTGGTTTGCCCTTAATGGGGGGACTGTTGGCCGCGGTTGTGCCGACTTTGCTGGATGCCGTGATTGGTGTGGTTGCTGGGGGACTGGTATTGCTGTTGGTCAATGTGCTGATGCCATTGCTACAACGCTTCAAATCCAAGACCTGAAACCGGATGGAGAAGATATAGGTGCCTCGTCCTGTGATAAGCCTGCGGCTGGGTTCTGTGGAAGTTGCCATTGCTAGCGCGCCTGGCCTATATCTTCTGCAGACTTGGCCAAATCCTGGAGCCATGCAAACGGATGGGGAGCTTCTCGTGGAAGAACAACGTATCGCTGTCATTGGCTTGGGGCGCATCGGCTCTGCTTTCTTGCAGCAGATATTGCAGCGACGGGCACTGGGTATAACCCTGGTTTGTGCGGTTGAACCGAACAATACCCCGGGCCGGCGTCAGGCGGAGGAAGCGGGCATCGCTATTCGCAGTGTGGATGACATCATTGCCCTGCGGGAGCAAGTGGATATCATTTTTGAGCTGACAGGCGTGCACACCGTCAGGCGGGATCTGCGCGAAAAGCTCAAGCTCAGCGGTAATCTGCATACCATCGTCGCACCAGAAGCCATTCTTCGCATGATGTGGGCCTTGCTGACAAGCCAGGCAATGCCGGAGTGTGATCGGCCCGCGGGAGGCTACTAAGTGTGTATTTGGTCGGTAAATTAGGACGGGTTCACTATTTGGTTGGGTGATACGAATCAGAACGGTGAGAACGCCGGCCAACGCTGTTTAGAGAACTCAACTGACGTATTCTGCCCGTATGGGTATCCAGCGCAGCAACAGTCGACACAATTCTTCTGGTTCAATCGGTTTGGCGAGATGGTCACTGATCCCTGCCTGGATATAGGATTCCTGGTTCTCTGATTTGGTATTCGCCGTCAGCGCGATGACAGGGAGCGTGGCAAAGCGAGTCTGGGCGCGGATCAAGCGCGTTGCAGTCAGCCCGTCCATTACCGGCATCTGTAGATTCATCAACACAAGTTCATAGTCACCCTGCTTGAGCATCTCCAGTGCCATCTGCCCGTCATTGGCCAAGTCTGGCTTCAGGCCCACCCGGTGCAGTAGGTGCGCGCCGATTTCCTGATTCATTTCATTATCGTCAACCAGCAACACGCGCGCGCCGCGTATATCTTTGAGGCCAGCTACCTGGTATGGGTCGACCGCACTGATGGCCGGCTGTGGGAACACGCGGCCCAAGCGGGCTGTAAACCAGAAAGTACTGCCTATCCCAGGTAGGCTGCGCACACCGACTTCACCATCCATCAATCCCGCCAAAGCCTTGGCAATGGCCAACCCCAAGCCTGCACCCCCATAGCGGCGTGTGGTGCTGGTATCTGCTTGCTGAAAAGACTGAAATAACTGGGCTTGCTGCGTCATTGTCAGGCCAATGCCGCTGTCTTCTATTTCGAAATAGACAAGCAAGGAGGTGCTTGTCTGCGACTGCACCTTTACACGCAGCATGATTTGCCCATGCTCAGTGAACTTGACGGCGTTATTGGTGAAGTTGACCAAAATCTGGCTCAGCCTCACCGGGTCGCCAATCAGCTTGCTGGGTAGATAGGGGTCGATATCGAATTGAAGGGTGAGGCCTTTCTGCTGGCATGGTGCTTCGAGTTGCTCTGATAAACTGTCCAGCGCCGTGCGCAAGTCAAAGGTCGCGGTATTTATTTTTAGCTTGCCCGCCTCGGCATTCGAGAAATCGAGAATATCGTTGATAACGCCTAGCAGGTGTTTGGCCGAGCGCTGAATTTTCTGTAAATAGTCCAGCAACTTGGGTGGCAGCTCGGCTTGCAGCGCGAGATGGCTCATCCCCAGAATCGCGTTCATCGGTGTGCGGATTTCGTGGCTCATATTGGCCAAAAACAAGGACTTCATTTGCGACGCTTGTTCTGCCTCGGCCCGTGCAGATTGCAGTTCTTGCTCGTGCGCTAGCAGCGAGGCGTTTACTTCCGCCAGTTCTTGCATACGGCGGAGTACTCGGGCTTCCAGTGCTGCCTCATTGCGTTCCAATTCATTTAACAGATGGGCATTCACTTGCGCCCGCTCAGCCAAGGCAGCGTTCATGGCATTGAAGGCTTTGGCAAGCCGGGCGAACTCGTCTGTACCGCTAACGGGCACGGTAGCTTGGTAGTGGCCCTGTGCGACTAAGTCGACTGCATCGGCCAACCGCGCCACCGGCCGCGACAGCATGCGTGCCAACCAGATGCTACATAGTATGCCCAGTACAAAGATGATGGCGCCAATGCCGAGTGATTGTTGCAAGGCTTTATGCAGTTCGATGCGCACATGGCTGATTTCGATATCAGCCCCCACTACCATGCGTCGATTCTGACTGACTTCAATACGTTGGAACACCGAGCGGAAATAACCGAAGCGGTCACGGTACTCTGCAAAATGGGGTTGGCCGGTATGCAGTGTGTCCAGAATGGCGGGGTGGGGAGTGACTTCGTAAAGCTGAAAGAAATGACCAAAGTTCTTTGCGGCTATCTCTTGCTCGTCGGCTGCATCAGCCACATAGACCAGCTTGTCCTGCACTTCGCTAAACACATAGAGATAGCGCAGGCCGGTTTTCTTGCAGTAGTCGTTGAGCAGTCTCACCAAGGCCATATAGTCGTTTGGTGGTATGGCATTTGGCAACGTGGCTTGTTGCAGATAGGTAGTGCCGATCATTTTGGGCGCAGCGCTTACGCCATCGACCAGTCGGGCATCGATGGCTTCACGCACGCTGGTTGACTTGAGGTCCCAGATATACAGCGTGTAAGCGGCAGTGGTGAGTAGGTTGATACCCAGAAATACCCAAAGAATCTTGGTACGGGCCGTCTTGGGCACGAAAAAGGCGAGCAGCTGTTTCACGACACTTTCCTCGAGTGTTGCGATAGGCCGGGTCGACTGTTACGGCAGTGGGGCGTTGTTCATCTCTTGTGCCACGTGTGCGGCTGGAAAACTTACACCAACAAAACCTAAGAAAGGCTCGGCCTTTTTACTTAAAAGGTATTTTTACTATTATGAATCAGTGAATTTGGCAAACGGGCCGCGATTATGCATCAAAGCAGTGCCTGTCCTGCAGTACTGTATTTTTAGGAGTGTTGTTTCGGAGGCATAAATAGTGTGCATGACGATGAGCAGGCCTGCGGCCTGGAAGCCGCTGAACTTGAATTGAAAGCGCTCAATGATTTTGGCTGCCGCATACTGGTTAGCGCCAACCTTCACATAGGTTCTTAGAACCTGTCTATAGTCTGCTGCGCGTTGGCAATCTGGCGTTGAAAACACCCTCGGAATGCTCATTTACCACGCGTAAACTCCGCTTCCTCGGCTGTTTTCGCCTTATCTTGCCCCTAGCTCGCGAGACTTTAGACAGGTTCTTAGTATTCCCAGAAGACACGCTGTATTTCAGTGCTGCTAGTAATTTGGCTTAATGCGACCGCAGCCAGGATGCGGGCTTTCTGTGGGTTCAAGTCGTGCGCAACGACCCAGTCGTACTTGTCATCCGGCTGCTCGGCATTGCGTAGCACGAAGCCGGCGGGTACGCGTGCGGAACGAATAATCTGCACGCCTTTGGCGCGTAGTTTTTGCAGTGTGGGGACTACCCGGTCGGCCACCGATCCGTTACCCGTACCAGCATGGATAATTGCTTTAGCGCCATTGGCCGCTGCGCCTTCGTACAAGGAAGCCGGTACATTGCCATATGCGTAGACAATCTCTACCGGTGCGAGCTGGTCGATCTTGTCGATATCAAATTCGCTTTGTATGGTGTGGCGCTTCACCGGTGCACGGAACCAATAATTCTTGCCTTCCACGATCATGCCCAATGACCCCCACTGACTGGAAAATGCATTGGTCTTGATATTGATGGCTTTGGTGATATCACGGCCGCTGTCGATCTGGTCATTCATGGTCACCAATACCCCCTTGGCGCGGGCATCCGGGCTGCCTGCCACAACCACCGCGTCATACAGGTTAAGCATACCGTCGGCCGACATGGCTGTACCTGGCCGCATGGAGCCGACGACTACGATGGGCTTGTTGGTATGGACGGTCAGGTTCAGGAAGTAGGCTGTTTCTTCCAGGGTGTCGGTGCCATGTGTGATGACGATACCGTCCACGTCAGTCTGCTTGGACAAGGCGGACACCCGTTTTCCCAATTCCAGCAGGCGTTCATTGGTAAAGCTTTCCGATGCGATCTGAAAAACCTGTTCGCCCCGCACATTGGCCACATTGGCTAATTCCGGCACGCTCATGATCAGTTTGTCGACCGGTACTTTGGCGGCTTGGTAGCTGGCACTGTTGGCTGTTGTGGCACCAGCACCGGCGATGGTGCCGCCAGTCGCCAGGATGACGACATTGGGCTTCTCTGCTGCGGCCACGGTTAAAGCGGCGGCGGCCAGATTGGCGCGTGCCAGTTTTTTCCATAGGGGGTAAACATGATTTGTCTCTTCCTTGATTTTATGTACGTACCACTTGGGTGGCTACGGTGTACCTGTAATCATGGTGTTACAGGTGGTACAACCCAATGAAACAATGGGATTGATCCATACCGGGAGTAGCACAGATATTTTTCGTTAACACTGAAAATGGCAACAAAATAATTTGCTAAAAGTTTCTGCGTCAATAAAAAACCCCCGCAAAGGCGGGGGTCGGAGAACAAGCGCTCATCATGAGATAATATTTTTACCTGAGAAAGTGGAATTGGCTGTACACCTGACTTCAGCGGCCCTTTGGTTGTTAGTTGATAGGGCTCCGTGTCTATAGGCCTGCCTAGCGTTTAGTATTCCCAGAAAATACGCTGCAACTCTTTGCTGTCATTGGTCTGGGTCAGGGCAATCGAGGCCAGGATGCGGGCCTTTTGTGGGTTCAGGTCATGCGCAACGACCCAGTCGTACTTATCGTCAGGCTGATCGGCATTACGTATAACCAGCCCATTGGGCACCCGGGCTGCACGAATGATCTGTACACCCTGTTGGCGAATTTGCTGCAACGTGGGCACCAACCATTTCCCCATCCCGCCATTACCAACACCTGCATGGATAATCGCTTTGGCACCGCCAGCGGCGGCGGCTTCGTACAGCGTTGCCGGTACATTGCCATAGGCATAGACAATCTCTACCGGTGCGAGCTGGTCGATCTTGTCGATATCAAATTCGCTTTGCATAGTGTGGCGTTTCACCGGTGCGCGGAACCAATAATTCTTGCCTTCCACTATCATGCCCAATGACCCCCACTGACTGGAAAATGCATTGGTCTTGATATTGATGGCTTTGGTGATATCACGGCCGCTGTCGATCTGGTCATTCATGGTCACCAATACCCCCTTGGCGCGGGCGTCCGGGCTGCCTGCCACAACCACCGCGTCATAAAGGTTGAGTACACCATCGGCCGACATGGCGGTGCTTGGGCGCATCGAGCCGACCATGACGATGGGCTTGTCGGTATGAACGGTCAGGTTCAGGAAGTAGGCCGTTTCTTCCAGGGTGTCGGTGCCATGTGTGATAACAATCCCATCAACATCAGCTTGTTTGGATAGCGCCGAAATCCGCTTGCCCAACTCCAATAGACGGTCATTCGTAAAGCTTTCCGAGCCAATCGCAAAAATCTGTTCTCCCCGCACATTGGCTACATTGGCCATTTCTGGTACCGCAATGATCAGCTTGTCGACAGTCACTTTGGCGGATTCGTAAACAGCGCTATTGGTGGTGCTGGCACCTGCACCGGCGATGGTGCCGCCCGTGGCCACAATCACGACGTTGGGTTTTCCGGCAGCGGTAACAGTCAAAGCCGTAGCGGCCAAGCTAATTAGCGCGAGTTTCTTCCACATGGGCGTGAACATAGCGTGACTCTTTCTCTTCTTGGTTTATGACGGACCGCCACCTTGCGTGGCGACGCTCTGTCCATATTAGTAATCATTATGGACAGTGATAACGCTAAAGCTTCACTGGGCATGGCTGTATTGGGGGAATGCCCCCTTGCGGTAGGCTCTGGCTAGGCTTTTTCCGGCGAAAAAAAAGGGTGGAAAGCGGTGAGGTAATAAAAAAGCCCTTGCATAGCAAGGGCTTAGGTTGAGTCTTATGTCATTTTTACTGATGTGGAACCATATTCTATAGGCATGCATTAATTGTAAGCAGCGCCCCTAATCCCTAGTGTTTTAGCGCTGCTTTGGCTGCCAGACGGCTACGATGCAACACCGGTTCTGTGTAGCCATTCGGTTGGTTAGCGCCCTCAAACACCAATTCGCATGCTGCCTGGAAGGCGATGCTGCCGGCAAAATCGGCGGCCATGGGGACATATAGCGGGTCGTTGGCATTCTGGCCATCAACCACCTTGGCCATGCGCTGCATGACATCTTTTACTTGTTCACGGCTGATGATGTTGTGGCGTAGCCAGTTCGCCACATGCTGGCTCGAAATTCTTAGCGTGGCGCGGTCTTCCATCAGCCCTATATTGTGGATATCCGGCACCTTGGAGCAACCTACTCCCTGGTCGACCCAGCGCACGACATAGCCCAGGATACCTTGGCAGTTATTTTCCAGTTCTGCGGCGATTTCTGCGGCGGTCCAATCCGTTTTGGGGGCCAGGGGGATAGACAGAATGTCGTCCAGCGCGGCACGTTGGCGCGACTTCAGTTCGTCCTGGCGTTGGGCTACGTTTATCTTGTGATAGTGCAGGGCATGCAAAACCGCCCCGGTAGGTGATGGTACCCAAGCACAATTCGCCCCGGCCTTGGGGTGGCCAATTTTGCTGGCCAGCATTTCAGCCATCAGATCGGGCTTGGGCCACATGCCCTTGCCGATTTGTGCCTTGCCTTGCAGGCCGCACAGCAGGCCCACGTCCACATTCCAGTTCTCGTATGCGGCGATCCACTTTTCCTGTTTCATCGCTTCTTTGCGCACCACGGGACCGGCTTCCATTGAGGTATGAATCTCATCGCCTGTGCGGTCCATGAAACCGGTATTGATGAAGATGGTGCGTTCACGTGCCTGGCGGATACATTCCTTCAGGTTGACTGTGGTGCGACGCTCTTCGTCCATGATGCCGATCTTAAGGGCATTGCGCGGCAAGCCAAGAGCGGTTTCGACCCGGGTGAGCAGTTCGACAGCGAAGGCGACTTCCTCCGGGCCATGCATCTTCGGTTTGACGATATACATCGATCCGCTACGGCTGTTGCGGAGTACACCTTTGCCCTGGATGTCATGCTTGGCGACCAGCGCCGTGATGGCAGCATCCATGATGCCTTCGAACACGTCTGCACCGTCGAATTGGATGGCTGGGTTGGTCATCAGGTGGCCGACATTACGCAGCAACATCAACGACCGCCCATGCAGCTTCAGCTCGCCACCCTTGGCTGCGGTGAAGATACGGTCGGGATTCATGCGGCGGGTGACTTGCTTACCGCTTTTCTCAAACGTGTCTTGCAGCGTACCCTGCATCAGGCCCAGCCAGTTACGGTAGACCTCTACCTTGTCCTCGGCATCGACTGCGGCGATGGAGTCTTCACAGTCTTGAATGGTGGTGACGGCGGCTTCGAGGCAGATGTCCTTTACGTTGGCTGGGTCGGTGCGGCCAACCGGGTGAGAGGCATCGATCTGGATTTCGACGTGCAGGCCATTGTGCTTGAGCAGGATACTGGTGGGGGTATTGGCTTCCCCTGTGTACCCAACAAACAAAGCTGGCGTGGCAAGGTTGGTGGTTTCACCGCCTTTCAATGTTGCGGTCAGCTGCCCGCTGGCGACCGCATAATGCGTGACATCGGTATGTGACCCCGTTTTCAGTGGAAAGGTATCATTAAGGAAGTCACGGCCGAAAGCCACGACCTTTGCCCCACGCACCGGGTTGTATCCGCTCCCTTTTTCTGTCCCATTGGCTTCGGCAATCACATCGGTCCCATACAGTGCGTCATACAACGATCCCCAGCGTGCATTGGCGGCGTTCAGGGCATAGCGGGCGTTCTTTACCGGTACAACCAGCTGTGGGCCGGCCAGCGTGGCGATTTCTTCATCCACATTGTCTGTGCTGATACTGAAATCCGGGCCTTCAGGCAGCAAGTAGCCAATCTCAATGAGAAAAGCTTTGTAAGCGGTGGGGTCGAAACGACGGTTGGTTTGGTGCCAAGCGTCGATTTTGGCTTGCAATGCGTCGCGCTTGGCCAGCAGCGCCTTATTCTTGGGTGTCAGGTCGGCAACGATCTGCTCGAAGGCTGACCAGAACGTGTCGGCCTCAACGCCGGTAGCTGGGATGATCTCGTTGTTGACGAGGGCATGTAGTTCGCTGGCGATAGCAAGGCGGCCGTGCTGGATACGTTTGGTCATGGTGTTGGATTCCGTAGCGTGGGCTTGGCTGGGGGAATGCCAGCCAAGCACTATGTTGGGAAGAAAAACGCCGCCCGAACTCATTCGAGCTGGGGCGGCGTTGATTCAATTCACTGACAAGCCGCAGTGGGGCTTCCCTCTGGCAGGAGGGATAGAGTGGGAGGGGGCTTATCAGTGGCTGACCCGATTACCTGCTGCGGGTCTATACCACCCTGCATTGCCGAGGGTTTGTCACTTTCTACCCCAACCTTAATGTCGGTCAGTGAAACTGCTCTTCTTCGGTAGAGCCGGTCAGTGCGGTGACTGATGACTTGCCACCTTGGATGACCGTGGTGACTTCATCGAAGTAACCCGTACCGACTTCCTGCTGATGCGATACGAAGCTGTAGCCACGGTCTCGCGCCGCGAACTCAGGCTCTTGCACTTTCTCAACATAAGCCGACATGCCACGCGCCACGTAGTCCTTGGATAGGTCGTACATGTTGTACCACATGGAATGAATGCCGGCCAAAGTGATGAACTGATACTTGTAGCCCATTGCACCCAGTTCACGTTGAAATTTGGCGATGGTGGCGTCGTCCAGATTCTTTTTCCAATTGAAGGATGGCGAACAGTTGTAGGCTAGCAGTTTGCCCGGATGCTTGGCATGCACTGCTTCGGCGAACTTGCGGGCGAACGCCAAGTCGGGCGTGCCGGTTTCGCACCACACCAGGTCTGCATACTCGGCGTAAGCCACGGCTCGGCTGATGGCTTGTTCCATGCCTTTCTTCGTCTTGTAGAAACCTTCAGCGGTTCGCTCGCCCGTCAGGAAGGGCTTGTCGTTTTCGTCGTAGTCGCTGGTCAACAAGTCTGCCGCTTCGGCATCGGTGCGCGCGATGACCAGGGTTGGTACGCCATAAACGTCGGCAGCCATACGGGCGGCAATCAGTTTTTGTACCGCTTCCTGGGTGGGTACCAACACCTTGCCACCCATGTGACCGCATTTCTTCACTGAAGCCAGTTGGTCTTCAAAGTGCACACCGCCAGCACCGGCACGGATCATGGCCTTCATCAGTTCGTAAGCGTTCAGTACGCCGCCAAAGCCGGCTTCGGCATCGGCCACGATGGGGGCGAAGTAGTCAATGAAGTCTTTATCGCCACGCTCCAGGCCCTTGGAATGCTGGATCTCATCAGCACGGGTGAAGGCATTGTTGATGCGTTCCACTACCTTGGGCACTGAATCCACTGGGTAGAGTGACTGGTCGGGGTACATGGCTGCGTATTCGTTGTTGTCGGCAGCGACTTGCCAGCCAGACAGGTAAATCGCCTTGATACCGGCTTTGACCTGCTGCATGGCTTGTCCACCGGTCAACGCGCCCAGACAGTTGACATACGGCTGGTTGTTGACGAGGTCCCATAGCTTTTCAGCGCCGCGGCGGGCGAGGCTGTATTCGTTTTGTACTGAGCCACGCAGGCGTTCGACATCGGCGGCGGTGTAACCACGTTTGATCCCCTTCCAGCGCGGGTTGGTATCCCAGTCATGTTGAATGGCGGTGATGCGTTGTTCGCGGGTCGACATATCTCTTACCTCGTTGGACGTGAGGCGTACCTTGGGCATGGCCAGTGAGTACGCGGATTACGATATGGGGTTAGCTTGGGAGCGACAGCGGATTCGCTGGCCTGCGCCCTGGCTCAATGGTGCTTGGGGCGACGATTCCTAATCTGGCGGGGGTGGGGGCCAGTGGGGGAATTCAAAGTAGTGTGTAATCGATTATAAGTAGTTTCATGTGCATTGCACCAAAAATTTCAAACAAGCGTATGATTTGTACGAAATTGCAACACCACTGGGGTTTTTAAACGGTTTTCGGTCAAGCGGTCGGGCTCTTGAAAAGTGAATAACCATCACCATCTTGTGGGCTATCGCACCAGGAGATCGCTTTATGCAACACGAAGACCAAACAGAAAACCCGCAGGATCAATCGCTTGAGCAAGCCGCCGACTTACTGAACGAGGTTGGTGAGCAGACAGAAGCCGTTGCCGCAGAAAGTTTGGAAGCGCAAGTCGCCGCATTGGAATCGAAGGTGGCTGAACTTCAAACTGCGCTGCTCTATGCCAAGGCTGAAGGTGAAAACATTCGCCGTCGGGCTGCTGATGATGTTTCTGCAGCGCACAAATATTCTGTGGGCAAGTTCGCCAATGAGTTGTTGATCGTCAAGGACTGCCTGGAGATGGCGCTGAAGGACAATTCCTCCATTGAGAATATCAAGATGGGCGTGGATATGACCCTGCGTAATCTGGTTGGGGCGTTCGAAAAGTTCCAGATCAAGGACATCGACCCGCAAGCGGGCGAGAAGCTCGATCCGCACAAACACCAAGCCATGAGCGCCGTGGAAGCCGATCAGGAAGCCAATACCGTCGTTAGTGTGATGCAAAAGGGCTATCTGTTGGCCGATCGCGTATTGCGCCCGGCTATGGTGATTGTGGCGAAAGCCAAGTCCGAGGGTTGAATGCGACGGGCCTTGAAAGCCTGCAGGCGCATCCCCACTTAAGTACCAAGGTTATTGATACCGTTAACTTTTTCACCGGAATCGCCGGTTGGAGAAGGTAGCGGGGCCCGGGAAGCACTGGGCGGACCAACCAGTTATTTCTATTATTGCGCCGGCCAGACCGGCACCCCGAACTTAAAGGACCATAAAAATGGCAAAGATCATCGGTATCGACCTCGGCACCACCAATAGTTGTGTGGCCGTTCTGGAAGGTGGCAGCGTCAAGGTTATCGAGAATGCCGAAGGCGCTCGCACCACGCCCTCTATCATCGGTTACACCAACGATGACGAAATCCTTGTTGGCGCACCGGCCAAGCGTCAGGCAGTGACCAACCCCAAGAACACGCTGTACGCAGTGAAGCGTCTGATCGGGCGTAAGTTCGACGAGAAGGAAGTGCAGAAGGACATCGGCCTGATGCCTTACACCATTGCCAAAGCCGATAACGGCGACGCCTGGGTGGAAGTTCGTGGCAAGAAGATGGCGCCACCGCAAATCAGCGCCGAAGTGCTGCGCAAGATGAAGAAAACTGCTGAAGATTATCTTGGCGAAGAAGTGACCGAGGCCGTGATTACCGTACCGGCCTACTTCAACGATAGCCAACGTCAAGCCACCAAAGATGCCGGTCGTATCGCTGGCCTGGAAGTGAAGCGCATCATCAACGAACCGACGGCAGCTGCGCTGGCCTTCGGGATGGACAAGATGGAGAAGGGCGACGCCAAGATTGCGGTCTATGACCTCGGTGGCGGTACCTTCGATATTTCCATCATTGAAATCGCGGATGTCGATGGTGACAAGCAGTTCGAAGTGCTGGCTACCAACGGTGACACTTTCCTGGGAGGTGAAGACTTCGACCAGCGCCTGATTGACTACATCGTGACCGAGTTCAAGAAAGAACAAGGTATCGATCTGAAGACCGACGTCATGGCCTTGCAACGCCTGAAGGAAGCGGCCGAAAAAGCCAAGATCGAGCTTTCCAGCACGACGCAGACTGAAATCAACCTGCCTTACGTGACGATGGATGCGACAGGCCCAAAACACTTGGCGATGAAGATTACCCGCGCCAAGTTCGAGAGCCTGGTTGAGGACTTGGTCGAGCGTTCGATCGAGCCTTGCCGTATTGCCTTGAAGGATGCGGGCCTCAAGATCACCGACATTGATGATGTTATCTTGGTGGGTGGTCAGACCCGTATGCCGAAGGTGATGGAAAAGGTGAAGGAATTCTTCGGCAAGGAAGCCCGCCGTGATGTGAACCCGGACGAAGCCGTAGCTGTTGGTGCTGCTATCCAGGGCTCGGTATTGGCTGGCGACCGTAAGGATGTGTTGTTGCTGGATGTATCGCCATTAAGCCTGGGTATTGAAACCATGGGTGGCGTGATGACCAAGCTGATCCACAAGAACACCACCATCCCGACCAAGGCTTCGCAGGTGTTCTCGACTGCTGAAGACAACCAGAGTGCAGTGACGATTCATGTGCTGCAAGGTGAGCGTGAGCGTGCCTCGGCCAACAAGTCGTTGGGCCAGTTCAATCTGGAAGGCATCCCTTCTGCTGCGCGTGGTACGCCGCAGATCGAGGTCGAATTCAATATCGACGCCAACGGTATTCTGCATGTGTCGGCCAAGGACAAGGCTACCGGCAAGGCAAATAACATCACCATCAAGGCTAACTCGGGCTTGAGCGAAGAAGAAATTCAACGCATGGTGAAGGATGCTGAAGCCAATGCCGATGAGGACAAGAAACTGACTGAACTGGTGGGTGCCCGTAACCAGTTGGAAGGGTTGATCCACTCGGTGAAAAAATCGCTTACTGAATATGGCGACAAAATCACCGCAGAAGAAAAGACCAGCATCGAAGCCGCATTGACCGATGCAGAAGGTGTGGTAAAGGGTGATGATAAGGCTGCGATTGATGCGAAGTCTGAAACGCTGATGACCGCGTCACATAAGCTGGCCGAGAAGATGTACGCCGACCAGAAAGGTGCTGAAGGCGCTGCGCCGGCTGCTGAAGCCAAGGCAGACGACGGCAATGTAATGGATGCCGAGTACACCGAAGTCAAGGACGAGAAGAAGTAATTATCGTTTGACCGCAAGGCGCAGTGCGGGCTGGAGCTATTCTGGCAGGCGCTGCGCCTTTGCCGTAAGGACAGAGCATGGCAAAAAGAGATTTGTACGAGATTCTGGGCTTGAATAGGGATGCCAGCGAGGACGAGATCAAGAAGTCCTATCGCAAGCTGGCAATGAAGTATCACCCAGACCGTAACCCGGACAGCAAGGATGCTGAGGAGAAATTCAAAGAGGCGAAAGAAGCCTACGAGATTCTCTCTGATGAGCAAAAACGCGCAGCTTACGACCAGTACGGCCATGCTGGGGTAGACCCGCAGGCGGGTATGGGTGGTGGTTTCGGTGGCGGCGGTGGTGGTTTTGCCGATGCTTTCGGCGATATCTTCGGCGATATCTTTGGTGGCGGCGGAGGGGGAGGTCGCGGTGGCCGCTCGAACGTCTATCGTGGTTCCGACCTGCGTTACAACCTTGAGGTCAGCCTCGAAGAAGCAGCGCGGGGCACCGAAACCAAGATCAAGATTCCTACCCATGAGGAATGTGACACCTGCCATGGTACGGGCGCCAAGCCTGGCACCCAGGCCAAGACCTGTGGTACTTGCGGTGGGCATGGCCAAGTACGGGTACAGCAGGGTTTCTTCAGCTTGCAACAGACATGCCCTACCTGTCACGGTAGCGGCAAGGTAATCCCTGAGCCCTGCCGTGCATGTCATGGCCAAGGCCGTGTGAAGACCAACAAAACGTTGAATGTGAAGATTCCAGCCGGTGTCGACGAAGGCGATCGTATTCGTCTGTCGGGCGAAGGCGAGCCGGGTGTGAATGGTGGCCCTGCTGGTGATTTATATGTGGTGATCCATCTCAAACAGCATGGTGTGTTTGAGCGTGAAGGCAACGATTTGCACTGTGAAATGCCGATCAGTTTTGCGATTGCAGCGCTTGGCGGAGAGATTGAAATTCCTACCCTCGATGGCGCGGTGAAGCTGAAGATTCCAACCGAAACGCAAACCGGTGCAGTATTCCGGCTACGGGGTAAAGGCATCAAAGGTGTGCGTAGTGCAATCACGGGTGATTTGATGTGCCATGTGGTGGTCGAGACACCGGTCAAGTTGACGGATCGCCAACGAGAGCTCTTACGTGAGTTCGAAAATATCAGCATGGAAGATGACGCCAAGCACAACCCACGCGCTAATTCGTGGATGGATAAGGTGAAGGATTTCTTTTCTAACTGATATGTGATATTGGGTTTGCCGGCGTTATTGGTGGACTTGGCAATAAGAGAAAAGCCGCCCGTTAGGGCTAATGCCGTTCACTTAACAACGCAGAGCTGTTTGACCGGATAACGGGACGGCGGCTTTTTCACCACACGGGGGCATTCGCGCCCCCGTCGTTGTTTGGACAGCAATTGGTCACCCAACCGTTCGCGCAGACGCCGCAGGCGCGCCGGCAACGTACCCGGGCTGCTGGTCGCCATCCAGCTCCATTCGTAGC
>NZ_PDZH01000066.1 GCF_002735695.1 Chitinimonas sp. BJB300 | reverse complement strand
TACCATCGCCGACAAGCCCGTTGCTGTCGCCGCGCCAAACGTGCTCAGCAAATAGTCGGTGTACAAATCGAGTTCTTTGTTCTTCATGGCGACAGGTTAGCGTATGCACTGCGTAACATCAGTTATTTAAGCTGTTTCCAGCCGTCTTGTCGCGCCACGAGCACCTTCACCCATTAAAATCGGTTCCATGACTGAACTGATCCGCGCTGACCTGCGCCTCACCGAACTGGGCTTGGCCCCCTCTCGTACCGCCGCCCAGCAATATATTGCAGCTGGCCGCGTTTATCTAATCGAAGCCAACCAACGCATCCCGCTAACCAAACCAAGCCAGAAATTATTGGCCGATGCCCTATTGGAAGTAGAGCCCCACCCCGCTGACCGTTTTGTGTCACGCGGCGGCCTCAAACTTGCCGGCGCACTGAGCCATGCCAGACTCGATGTAACAGGCTGGCGCTGCCTGGACGTCGGTATCTCTACCGGCGGCTTTGCCGACTGCCTGCTACAGGCTGGTGCTACCAGTGTAGTCGGCGTGGAGGTAGGCCATGGGCAGTTGCACCCTCGTCTGGCGGCTGACCCACGGGTACAGCAGTTTGAAGGCGTCAATGCCCGGGCGCTGGATATCGCTGCCATCCAGGCTGCCAATGGCGGTAGCGGTTTCGACCTGGCCGTCGCTGATGTATCGTTTATTTCCCTGACCCTGGTCCTACCCGCCTTTGCCACGCTGGTCATACCTGGCGGCCAGTTTCTGCTATTGGTTAAACCACAATTTGAAGTCGGGCGGGGGAACATCGCCAAAGGCGGCATTGTTCGTGACACGGCCTTATACGCTGAGGTACGCACCAAAGTGGAGACAGCCGCAACTGAACTCGGATTACATTGCATCGACTGGTTTGCCAGCCCAATTGAAGGCGGTGACGGCAATCGAGAATTTTTCCTGCAGCTGACCCGCCCCTGACAATACGGCGATCTGGAATGCTTTAGAACCTGTTTACGATCTGTCGCGAGCAGCTGTCAGCAGAGTGAAGCGCAGCGCAGAAACCGGAGTGTACTTTTGTACATGAGGCTTTCGAGCAGCACATGAGCCCTGATCACGGCTGCGCAGCAAGATCGTAAACAGGTTCTTAGTACGGGGACAGATAACGCACATAGCGTCACGCTACACATTAAGCGCAGCTTGTCGACGGCAAATTGACTATAAACCCGGTTAAGTTAATGTGCTGAAGGCTGGGTCGCCAGCGCCCTTCGTGGCACAGACGACCCATAGCAGAAGGACTACCGGCATGGTCAAACAGGTACTTTACCTCGCAGACAATCACGTCGATGCCCAGCAGGTACAGCAGGCGCTAACCCATATCGGCCTGGATGTGGCGCTGAACATCGTAACCACCGCCCAGGCATGTGGCGAGGCACTACAGCGCAATATCTACGATTTGATGATTTCCGAAGCGCCGCCGCAGCAAGGCAACGCGGAGGACACCATGTCGCTAGCGCATCGCTATCAACCCCGTTTGCCATTTATCTTGCTGGTGGACCAGCCCAGTGATTTTCCCGCTTTGGCTGGCTTATGCCATATCGTCGCCAAACACGACCTTTGGACACTCAAATGTACAGCAAAGATATTGCTCGACCCGCCGCCCGCCGAGTCCAGCCTCCAACAACTCCACCTACACAATCGCCTGCAAACTGATTTACTGCTGCTGTCCGAGCAGGTGTCCCAAGCCCGACGGCAGGATGAAATCCTCTCCCTCATACTCAGCGCCGTCCGTAATCTGGCGCTAGCCGATGGGGCCACGTTTATCTTGCGTGAAGGGGAGCAGTCTTACTACGCCGAAGAAGATGCTATTGCACCTTTGTGGCTAGGCCAGCGCCACGTGCTTGCGACCTGCCTGGGCGGGCAGTCCATGTTGCAGGCGCGCCAGATAGCCATTCCCGATATCTATGCCGACCTGAAGATAGCTCACGCGTACTATCGACCCACCTTCGTACGCAGCGTCGTCATGACCCCGGTGTCGCAAACAACCGCGCCACAAGCGGCTATCGGCGCTTACTGGGCGCAACCGCATACACCCGATGCAGCAGCATTGGCACTGTTGCAACACCTTGCCGCCATTGCGGCCCAGGCATTGGCCAATGCACAACGCTATCGTAGCCTTGAACGCACGGTGGAAGAACGCACCGCCCAATTGGAAAACATGAATCATGACCTAGAGTCATTCGCCTACTCGGTCGCCCATGATTTACGTAAACCCCTGACCACCATCAACGGCTTTGGCAACATCCTTTTGCAAGACTATCTGTTGCGTATGCCTGAAGACGCCCGCCTCTATCTGATGAGGATCTGCGGTGAAGCAGCTCGTATCAACGAGCAACTGGAAGACCTGCTGATACTGTTCCAACTATCAAGTTTTTGCGTACAACGCAGCCGCATCAACTTGCATGACATGACACAATCCATCATGACGCAACTGCGTCGGCGCGGGCCGGCACGCCAAGTGGAAGTCAAGATCGCCGATATCATGCCGGCGTATGCCGATGCCGCCCTGGTCAATACGCTATTGGAAAAACTGCTTAGCAACGCTTGGAAATTCAGCAGCCACCGCAGTTTGGCGCAAATTGAAATCGGCGTGCAACCCGATGCCCGGGGCGGTGAGGTGTTTTACATCAGCGACAATGGCGCAGGCTTCGATATGGACCCGCCCGTCCGCTTATTCAGGCCTTTCCAGCGTTATCATGCGGCAGACGAATTTCCCGGTAGCGGCATGGGTTTGGCCATAGCACAACGCATTGTCCATCAGCATGGCGGGCGTATCTGGGCAGAATCGACCCCAGGAGTCGGCGCAACTTTCTTCTTCACCCTGCCGCATACCACTTAGAGCCCGTCTAAAGTCTCGCGAGCTAAGGCAAGATAAGGCGAAAAAAGCCGAGGAAGCGGAGTTTACAAGTGGTAAATGAGCATTCCGAGGGTATTTTCAACGCCAGATTGCCGACGCGCAGCAGACATTAGACAGGTTCTTAGAACTGGCCTTCTCACTCAGAAACGGCCAGCCCTCATCGGTCTGCTTCACATCGCTATGGCCCAGTGGTTTCTGCGGTGCAATCACATCACGTACCCGCTGCTTGAGCACTGCCGCATCCGGAAAGCCCCCATCCGCCTTGCGTTCCCACACCAGCACGCCAGCGGCGTGTACTGTGAATATGCCCCCAATGTCTGGCTGCAAGGCGACCTCACCAATCTCCTGCTCAAAACTGGTTAACAGCTCTTGCGCCAACCAAGCCGCGCGCAGCAACCAGCGGCATTGGGTGCAGTAACGGATTTCGATACGGGCTTTATCGGACATACTTGTACTCACCAACCGGTAGGCCCGCACTATAAACAACCCACTCCGTAACGTGAATATCAGCCTATGGTTGCGACAGAAGATCAATCGATTGCTACCATGCCTATCTGGGAATATATCGGCATGGTGCTTGCTCTGGTATCAAACCGGTTTTTAAAATTCACTGAGATGATGCAATCGTAAGCGTGCTGCCAACGCAATCTGAACCAACACGGGTCAGATTCGGTCCGTAATACTAGTCAACCAAACCAACTGTGCAGGTGGGACGAACTTTATCCCCACCTAGCGCCTCCATTATTCTTTTTATTGCCGAGTGCTGCCTATGAGCCAAAACCTCACGCTGGAAAGTGCCCTGCAAGCCATTGTAGCGACCCAGTCCGACCGCTCGCCAACTGGTCTGGCCGGCCTGATTGCCGCCCTGCGCCCCCACAATGTGACGCAGATCAACCTGGCTACCAACTCCCTACGTTCATTGGCGTGGCTGCTCGACCAGAATGCCGCCTACCGCAGCGCACTTCGCCATTACCTGATGAAATTGGTAAGTAGCCGCCGCCAGTTGCACCTCTACACCGATGCGGGCATTCTTTCCAATGAAGGCGTCTGGAGCGCCTTTCGACGACGCCTGGGGGAAAAGCTGCTTCCCAGCGAATACCGGGATGATTATCTGCGCGACCTGTTTGGCCGGGTGTTCGACCACAAGGACGACTATGAGTGGGTAAACGCAGTCCCCGATGCCGTCTGGTTGGAAGTCTGGCAAGCGCTTAATTTCGCCGAAGGCAATCACGCGCACGACGAGCGCAACACCCAGTTGGAGCTGGTCGAGGCCGCCCAGGTCTTGTCTTATCGCATCTCCGCCATCGGCCTGGAGCCCGAACTGGTGCGCAACTATCCCGCAATAGAGAAATTCGAATCGCCATTTCTGACCCAGAATGTCGAGCTGAGAGACTACCTCGAAGGCTACAAGGCGCAACTGATAGAGCCCAGTAAATCCCGCGAGGATGATAAGGCGGTGTGTGTCCTGCTGGACCAGTGCGACGAAATCGTGATGCGGGTACGCAAAACATCAGCACATGAAGGTGTAAGCGTCAGTCTGACCTATCTGATGGTGCGTCTGTCGCAGCATCTTGAACGCCTGCGGCTGGTGCTCGACCTGCTGGAACAGGAACATTCCCGGCAGACACCAGAACGGGCCGTTCGCTTTTTCAAGCAACTGGTGGAAGCCGAAAATCGCAAGACCAGCCTGCGTGATTTGTTCGCCACCAATACCGACCTACTGGCCCTGCAAATCACCGAGCATGCCGGCCGCACAGGTGAGCACTACATTGCCAGCAACCGGCGGGAATGGTTGGCCATGGCCAAATCCGCCATGGGCGCGGGCTTTATTGTCGGCTTCATGGCGCTGCTTAAGATCTTTACCGCCAAGCTCAAACTCGCGCCCTTGATCGAAGCCTTTGCCTTCAGCATGAACTATTCGCTCGGCTTCATGCTAATTCACATGCTGCATTTCACCATTGCAACCAAACAGCCCGCCATGACGGCAGCCAAGATTGCCGCAAGCATCGAGCGCCAGAGCAAAGCCGGCGACGCGCAGGATGGCTTGGTCGAATTGATTGAAGCCGTCGCTCGGACCCAGTTTGTCGCCATCATGGGGAATGTGCTGATCGCCATCCCTACGGCCCTGTTGATTGCCCTGAGCTTGAAATACGGGCTGGATAGCGAGCCGATCAGCACCGAAAAAGCCTATTCCCTGCTGCACGACCTCGACCCCTTCCACAGCTTGGCGATTCCCCATGCTGCCATTGCCGGCTGCTGTCTCTTCCTGGCGGGCCTTATCTCGGGGTATTACGACAATAAAGCTGTCTACAACCGTATCCCCGCAAGGCTGATGCAGCTGCAATTACCACGCCGGCTGTTTGGTGAGGCACGCTGGCAACGCATCTGTACGTATATCGAGAACAACCTGGGCGCGCTAGCGGGAAATTTCTTCTTCGGCATCATGCTGGGGTCGATGGGCACATTGGGATTTCTGCTCGGCTTGCCGCTCGATATCCGCCATATCACGTTCTCGTCCGCCAACCTGGCTTATGCCGCAGTGGCTTTGGACTTCCAACTACCCTGGCAGATTTGGCTTACATCCAGCGTAGGTGTCTTATTGATCGGACTGACCAACCTTGCGGTGAGCTTCGGCTTGGCGCTGTCGGTGGCACTACGGTCACGACGGATACGCTTTGTAGACAGACGATCGTTGGTCCGCAAATTGTTCCAGCGCCTCCTGCGCTCTCCCCAGCGTTTCTTTATCGCACCCAAGGAGATCGTGACGGCCACGCCAAATCACAAACCAGAGCAATAGATGACAAAACGGGCACCCCCAAAGCCGTGCCCGTTTTTAATTTGGAAAGCTACAGCACGAACGACGGATCTTCACGAAGCAGTTCGGCTTCAATCATGGCATAGACACGTGCCCGCAAAGCTGGCACATCGGCATCGGTCATACCCAGCGTCGAGATCGGCGGCAACCAGCGGAAGATCAACTGCCCTGGCTTGAACAACAAGCGATTATGCAACTGCACCTGGCGCATACGTAGTTGCACAAAGGGTTGAATAGGCGCTTGGGCTGCTATCGCGGTACGAAATGCGCCATCCTTGAAATTCTGCAACGGCGATGCCCCCCGGTTACGCGTGCCTTCCGGGAAGATGAAGATCGGCCAACCCGCCTTTAATGCACCACTAAGGGCTTTTACGCCTGCTCTACGGCTTTCGGCGCAGTCTCGCTCGACCAATACCGCGAAGGTACGGAACATGAAGCCCAGCACCGGCACGCGGGCAAATTCCGCCTTGGCCAGCAGCTTGACCGGCTTGACGCAGGCCATCGCACAAATTGGCATATCGAGTATGTTGCAGTGATTACCTACAATAACCGGCGCGGGCAACCACGCTGCCTGGCCTTCGACACGAAGACGGATGCCGGTAAGCGCGCCCCATACTCTCATCGCATAGCGGTTGATGGTGTAAATCACCGTCAGCTTGCGGCGCTCTGCGAGCAGCATGGCCAGTGGATAGGTAAGCGACACCAACACCAAGCCCATACCAAACATCAGGCCTACATAGACGCTGTAGAAAACGGACAGCAATTTGAGCATGAGACCCGGCGCTTATTTTTCAAAGGGCGGCATTCTGGATGTACTAACGACATTTTGCAAAACCAGGCCGCTAGTCGGCACATCGTCAACAACCGTAAATCTGCGTTTTTTCGCCCCTCAACCACTGCCGGTTGAGCTGCATAGGGACAAGCTGTCGCTCAAATCTTGCCATCCAGGCCCAGTTGCATATGCAACTCACACACACCGGCCGGTATGGGTTCGCTGAATTGAAAGCCCTGCATCTTCTCTACGCCCAAGCCTTGCAAGAACCGGGCGGCTACCAGATTCTCCACCCCTTCGACGATCACCTCCAGGCCCAGTGCATGCGCCATCTGGACAATGGCCTGCATAATACGGCGGCCTGCTTCGGTATTTAGCCGCGAGGTAAAACTCAGATCAACCTTGATCATATCGATAGGCATCTCATGCAGTTGTGAGAGCGACGAGTAACCCGTACCGAAGTCGTCAATCGCAATCTTAAAACCGGCTTCGTGCAAACTACTTAAATGCCGGGACTGGCGAGTATGGTCGGTCAGCGCCAGGCTTTCGGTGACCTCCACAATGATGTCGCTGGTACGCAAGCTGTATTCGCTTACCGTGGCAATCAAGTTTTGCACAAAACGCGGTGAAAAAAGCAGATTGCGCGATATATTCAAACTCAGCCGTTGCTTGAGCCCGCGCTCACGCCAACCACGCAGTTTGGTAAGAGACTGAACGATGATCTGTTCAGACAACTCGCTAATCAACCCTATCTTTTCCGCCATCGGGATAAACAACTGCGGGGTAATCCAACCAGTGCTGTCATCATGCCAGCGCGCCAGGGCTTCCACCTCGGTCACTTCACCAGTCCGGGCATTGACAACCGGCTGGTAGAATACCTGCATCTCATTGTTCAGCACTGCCTGGTTCAACCGTGTCTGCAAGGCCAGGTGTTCACGCCCCGGGCTCTTAAGGTGCAAGACATCGCTATAGAACTGCACATTGTTCCGCCCCATGCTCTTGGCGTGGTACATGGTGCTGTCTGCCGCCCGCAATAAGGCCTCGGCGCTATTGGCGTTATCCGGATAAATCGCCATCCCGATGGAAATAGTCGGGCGCGTCTCAATGCCTTCCACCACTACGCCTTGCCGCGCAATCTCACGCAGGCGTTCCGCCACCGTCGCCAGCGTGTATTGGTCGGGTAAATCGGGCAGCATGACGATAAATTCGTCCCCGCCCCAACGGGCCAATACATCCTCTTCACGCAACACTGAACGAATCTGACGCGCCAGAGTGGCCAACACCTGATCGCCCGCTTGGTGGCCAAAGGCATCGTTGATCTGCTTGAAATGGTCCAGATCGATAAACCCCAGCGCTACGCGGGTGCTATGCCGATTGGAACGCGCCAGCGCCTGATGTAGCAGGTCATCAAGCAGCACCCGGTTCGGCAGGCCCGTCAATCCATCGTACAGCGCCATCTGCCTTATGCTGGCCTCATGCAGATGCGCTGTCGTCACATCGCGCAGTACACCACGCAACCCGACCGCTTTGCCGTTGGTACCCCATGCAGGCAGCAGCTTGGCCTCCAGCCACAATGGGTCGGCACTGGTACGCGTCAGACGAAACCGCACCATCAGCGGCGCGCCTTCGCCCAACACTTCAGCAAAGGCACGGTTCACCTCGGCATGATCCTCGGTATGTATAAAATCGATCAGCGGCTTATCAATATCGACCTGGCCGGCATTTGGGATGGAACGCAAAGTAGCCCAGGCGGCGGAAACACGGCTAAGTACACCCTCTGACGTCAGCTCAATGATGGCTTCTTCCAGCACATCCAGCGTTTCCACCATGGCGCGTCTACGTGCTTCCTCGCGCATCAGCTCGGTTACGTCGCGGATCAACGCCACAGCGTGGCGAGCCTTTCCCGCTTCGTTCAATACGCCTTGCAGCCGCCCTATGCAATAGATTGCGCCATCAAGCCTGGGTAGCGTGAACTCAACCTGCTCCGGTGCATCGTTTGCCAGTGCATTGGGCAGGGCTTGGCTTAGCGCCCATGCCATGTCCTGGGGAAAGGCCTTGTCCAACGTCAAACCGACCAGATTCGCATTAGGCAACGCCGGGTGACCAGACCACACATTGACCACTACGCCATCACCGTTGAGTTCAAACACCATGTCTTCCGTTGCACCCACCAGCGTAGCCAGCCTTAGTGCATTGACCCGCGCACGGCTTTCCGTTTCCTGGCGGACTAGCGCCACGGCCAGGTAATTCGCCAAGGTGGACAGAAACCGGGATTCACTTTCGATGCGCTTGGGCGGCACCTTGCGATAGACCATAGCCAGAAAGCCGATCAGCTCGCCCGCATCCAATAAGGGAAGGCACAATAGGTTCAGCACCCCTAGTGGCGACAACATGATCTGGGTAGCTGGCAGAAGTTCGCTGATGTGCCTTTCCAGTATTAAGCCAGCAGAAAGTGTTTCATGCAGATCACGGTAAAATCGGTAATCAAGTTGGGCGAGACTGTCGGCAACCTGAGCAGGCAGCAGTACCTCACCATTCCAAGACCCGACACGGTTGGCGCGCATGCCCCCAGGTGGGTGCCGATAAAGGACTGACGCATCCGCCTGTGTCGCTTCCGCAATCATCACCAACGCCCGCTCAATACCTTCCTGGCTCGCGTCGGTGATCAGTTGCCCAGCCGCATCCAATGCTTCCAGATAATCATGCGTAGCATTGCGTTGGCTGCGAGTATCGTCGAGCGGCCGACGAGCGTTCATGTCTTTCATCTCCGTAGTCCGGAAAGCACATCTTACTCTCGAAATAACGCCGCCACGGTCTCGCTACTCAGCGAAAACTGCCCAATGTAAATGGGCCCGATCAGCCGATCGAACCCATTCTGATACTTACTCGACGCTCTCAGCCTGCGATGCCAACTGCTCCGGTGTCATCACCGTTTCGGTATGGCCACATTCCTTCTGCGGGCAGACCTTTTCCAACCCACGCCGCTTGGTCGTCTTCAATGTCATGACCGGCCAACCACACTTGGAACAGGCTTCATTGATGGGCGGATTCCAAGTGGCATAAGTACATTTGGGGTAAGTGTTGCAACTGTAGAAAAGCTTGCCATAACGCGACTTACGTTCAATCAACATCCCTTGCTTACAAACAGGGCACCCTACGCCAGTGTCCTTGGGCTTTTCCAATGGCTCGATATGCTTGCACTTTGGATAGTTGGCGCAGCCAATAAATTTTCCGTAACGACCTGTCTTGATGATCAGCTGCCCACCATCGTCAGGGCAAACGCGGTCCTCAATAACCTGGACCGCCTCTTCGGCTTTCTGTTCAGCCGTCTCATTCATATCCCGGGTGTAATCGCATTCTGGGTAACCAGTACACCCCACGAAACGGCCTCGCTTGCCCAGACGTACCGTCAATTGCTTCGCACACTTCGGGCAAGCCTCGTCCAGTGCCTCATGCGTTACTTCCGAACGCTTCAGCGCCTTCTTTTCCTCGATCTGGTTTGAAAAACCAGTCCAGAACTCCTGCATCACCGGTATCCAATCGCGGTCGCCATTGGAAATTTCATCCAGCTTGTCTTCCAGCTTGGAAGTGAACTGGTAATCGACATACTGAGCAAAATGGTCGGTGAGGAATTTATTCACCACCTCACCCGTATCCGTTGGCAAGAAGCGCTTCTTGTCCAGATTGACGTACTCACGGTCCTTCAATGTCTTGATGATGGAAGCGTAAGTCGATGGCCGGCCAATACCGAATTCTTCCAGCGCCTTAACCAAGCTGGCTTCCGAGAAGCGCGGTGGTGGCTGGGTAAAATGCTGCTCGCCAAAGAGCTTATCAACGGGCACTTCCTCACCTGCTTCCAATGGGGGTAGTTTCGCGTGTTCCTCATCCTCCGCGTCATCCACATCTTCTTCATACACTGCCAGGAAGCCGGCAAACACCAATACCTGACCACTGGCACGAAACATTGCTTCTCCAATAGCGATATCGACGCTGGTGGTATCAAACCGTGCGGGCGCCATTTGGCTGGCCAGTGTGCGCTTCCAGATCATTTCATAAAGCTTGAACTGCTCGGCGCTCAGGAATGCCTTCACTGAAGCAGGCGTACGCAGAATCGACGTAGGCCGAATCGCCTCGTGTGCTTCCTGGGCATTCTTGGATTTGTTTTTGTAGGTGACCGGCTGGGCCGGCAACGACTCGGCATCGAAATTGTTACCGATAAACGCGCGTATCTCAGCCAAAGCCTCGTTCGCCAATGCGACCGAGTCGGTACGCATATAGGTAATCAAACCCACCGTGCCATCCGCCAGCGCAATACCTTCGTATAGCTGCTGCGCGGTACGCATGGTTTTGTCCGTCGTCATGCCGAGCTTGCGCACGGCCTCCTGCTGCATGGTCGACGTGGTGAAGGGGGCTGTAGGGTTACGACTTTTGCGCTTCTTTTCAACATGGGTAACGGCAGCGGGCTTGCCTTCGATCGCCTTGAGGATCTCAGCCTGGCTGGCCTCGTTCGGCATATCGAACTGTTCCAGTTTCTTGCCGCGCCACTCATTCAACCGAGCGCCGAATTTGGTCCGCCCTTTATGGCTATCGAGATGGATCGACCAGAACTCCTGCGAAACAAAAGCGCGTATTTCCTTTTCACGCTCACAAATCAAGCGCAAAGCAGGACTTTGCACCCGGCCGGCAGAAAGGCCGGAGCGTACTTTCCGCCACAACAGCGGCGAGAGATTGAACCCGACCAGGTAATCAAGGGCGCTACGGGCTTGCTGAGCGTTTACCAGATGCGCATCCACATCTCGCGGGTGCGCAACGGCCGCCAGCACTGCCGACTCGGTGATTTCGTGAAAAACCACCCGCTTGACCAACTTATCGTCCAAGGCTTTCTTACCGTTGAGTATCTCCAACAGATGCCAGGAAATCGCCTCACCTTCGCGATCCGGGTCAGTTGCGAGGTAGACGTTCTTGGCAGCCTTTGCTGCAGAAATGATGGCATCCACGTGCTTGGCGTTCTTGGCGATGATCTGATACTTCATCGCAAAATCATGCTCGACATCCACCGAGCCATCTTTGCGAACCAAGCCACGCACGTGACCATAGGAGGCAAGGATCTCAAAATCTTTGCCCAGGTATTTTTTCAATGTCTTCGCCTTGGAGGGCGATTCAACAATCAGTAAGTTATCGGCCATGCGGGCTCCGCGAGTGGCGGTTTCATTCAACATAGAAAAGCCTGGGCAGGTTTGCCCAGGCAGGAACATATCCTTAAGAACCTGTTTCCGCTCTGTCACGAGCAGCCGTCAACAGGGTGAAGCGCAGCGCAGAAACCGGAATGTACTTTTGTACATGAGGCTTTCGAGCAGCACATGAGCCCTGATCACAGTTGCACAGTTAAGATCGTAAACAGGTTCTAAGAAACTGTTCGCTTTTTAACGGCGCTCACCAGCCAAGTTTCAAACACTGCCAAAACCGTCGTGTATATCCACACACTACGGCTTTTTGCTGCGCTTTAACCAACCAAGAGCCGCTCGTTATGATCGCGAACAGATTCCAATAGGAACAATGTAGGCGCGGGTACGCTATTTTCCAATTACCCACGCCAGGGAATATCACTGAACACAGCGCTCAGAACTTGTTTACGATCTGTCACTAGCAGGCGTCAGCGGGGTGAAGCGCAGCACAGAAACCGGAATGTACTTTTGTACATGAGGATTCTGAGCAGCACATGAGCTCTGATCACGGCTGCGCAGTAAGATCGTAAACAGGTTCTCAGTGCATAGCGACATCTGACTCGCTGAATAGCAACTCTTCAATCAAGAGATTGGCCAAGTCATTGCCTTGCCGCCACAAAACCATCAGTGCAACACGCTTTACCGCTTCATCATCAACCAACTGCGCATTACTTTGCATCAACTGATCAATCAGCAACTCACGCTGGCCGGCGCTAAGCGCACCTGAGCTCGACAAATAATGAAACAACGACTGGGCTTCCGCGGCCAACCGGCCGGCCTCCCGCGGATGCAGTACGCGCGGCAACAGCTCGCCACTATCCAGCGCAGCGTAAGGCGCCAAGTTGAGTTGGTCAAATTCAGACAACCAGTCCAGCGCCTCATCGATTTCTTCCTCATCGAAGCCAGCGGCAGACAGCTGTTTTGCCAGTGCACTACGGTCAGGATAGTCGTCCAGCGAAACAGATTGTTCGAAGAGAAAAGCGAGCACATCGAACATGGGGAAAAAAGACCTCGATAACAGGGTAAGACGGGCTGTCACCAGACAACTTTCTCTGCGATGCAGCCGCAGGTCAGACAAGTCGTTGGTAACGCCCCCCAGGGAGTTTGGCCACTTTGCCATCCAACTCCAGCGTCAACAGGATCGCGTAGCTCTGCTCGGGCGTCAAGCCAGCTCGGTGGGTCAGCGTATCAATATCGACAGGGTCATACCCAAGCACTTCAAGCAGGGCCGCGGCTTTCGGGTCAGTCGACCCTTCTTCATTCGTACAAAGCGAGAGTGGCAATATCGGGTATGACTCGCTATCCAGTTCATCGAGAATATCGGCGGCGGTTTCGACCAGCTTGGCGCCTTGTTTGATCAATAAATGACATCCCTTGGCAACCGGTGAATGAATGGAACCCGGAATCGCAAATACCTCACGCCCTTGTTCCGCCGCCTCACGCGCAGTAATCAATGACCCACTTTGCAATGCCGCCTCAACCACCAAAACCCCCCGCGCCAAGCCCGAAATAATACGGTTCCGGCGCGGAAAATGGCCTGGCTTTGCCGGCGTACCAAGCGGAAACTCGGAAATAATGACGCCGGTACGCGCAATTTCGTGTGCCAAGGCATGATTACGTGCCGGGTAAACAATATCAAGCCCTGTACCCACCACGGCAATCGTGGAGCCCGGCCCCATCAAACCTCCACGATGCGCCGCGGCATCAATACCCAGTGCCAAACCAGAAGCAATACACCAACCGCGCAAGGAGAGCTCTCGCGAAAACGCTTCCGCATTCTGAACACCTTGAGGCGTGGCATTACGACTACCGACAACAGCGACGCTCGACCGACTGAGCAACGCAGTATTACCTTTAAGATATAGAAGCGGGGGAGGATCTGCGATTTGCAACAAACGTGGGGGATATTCCGGGTCAGACAGAGTCAACAACCGGTTTTCAGGTATGCCCAACCATTGCAGGCTACTTTCCAGCAACGCAGGCACTGGGCCTTGTTTAAGCGCCTTGGCCAGCTTGGTTGGAATGTATTTGCCCAGTGCAGCGAGGCTGGCATCCAAAGCCTGCGCAGGTGTACCAAATGCCGAAAGCAAGCGCACGGCATAAGCGGGGCCCATGCCGTGCACCAACATCAGCCTTAGCCAAGCCTCGCTATCTTGATCTCGCATTCAACCCTTTAGTTCCTATTCGCCCTATTGCTACGCATCAAAGATAGCGAACGGGTTCTTAGAACCTGTTTAAAGTCTGCTGCGCGTCGGCAATATGGCATTGAAAACACCCTCGGAATGCTCATTTACCACTTGTAAACTCCGCTTCCTCGGCTGTTTCCGCCTTCTCTTGCCTTAGCTCGCGAGACTTTAGACACGTTCTTAGCCAAAAAATATAGCGATCGAACCTGGTCGATCGCTATATTTCCCCACCAAGTTACAGTTACATCAGGGATTACGTACCTCGTCGAGCAGGTTGACAGGCTGCGTGCTGTTCAAGACCAGGCCATAAGCCAGTTTTGGGAACACCTGATAAATGAATACAAAGCCGTTTTTCTCGGCTGGAGCCAACTTGGTGGGCTCACTCTTGCTTTCCTTTCGCACCTCCCGCGGTGCTTTGAATGTCTGCAGCACATGGCCCAGCACAATGCCCTCACGTTCACCCTTATTGATCACAACAGTAGTGTAAGGGCCGGCATCGTTCACACCACCATATGTGGAAATAACCTTACCGCGCACATCCGTATCTGGCACACGCGGCACATAGTTAGGGAACTCACGACGAGGCTTCAGGATCAGCCGGTCATTGATGGAGACCTCTTGGACCACACGCTGGACCTTCAGCGTGCTAACTTCGTCCACGGCGAGGACATCTGCATCACCTACGTAGTTCACCTGATAGCCAAGTAATTCCTTCGTATCCGGGTCAAGAATTTCCTTACCGCCGCTGAATGCCTGCCAGGTTTCGCCCCGATTGCCCGTTAAATTGACGGCATACACGGTGTCGCCTGTCGACATCACGACGTGGTTATCTGGCCCCAACGCGACACGCGGCGCATTTTTGAAGGACTGCTCATCTACGATCAGCGGTTTGGACAGATAAGGTTCAATAGCCTGAGCCGGTATCGTTGCCGCAGCTTGTGAGTCAAATTGAGTAATACGGATGCGCGGATCCAATTTCATGTTCGCACGCAGGCCATCGTTGTTTTTATTCCCCAGCAGACGCAAACGCGGACTCCCGCCGCTGGTATCAAGCACGATCACATCACCGGGGTAAATCCAGTGGGGATTCTTAATCTCATCACGATTCATGTTCCAGATCTGCGGCCAGCGCCACGGGTCTTTCAGGAACTTCCCGGAAATATCCCAGAGGGTGTCGCCTTTGACGACCACATAACGTTCAGGCGCGTTGTCCTGTAGACGCAGTTCGTCGGCAATAGCCGGGAAGGTGATGGTCAGCGCTATAATGGCGCCGGATATCAGTCGGGAAATGAGCGAAGTACGGGTTGCTGGCAGGGGCATTGTCCAAGTCCTTGTTTGACTGCAGCTTAAACACGGCAATTATGCCGAGTGCATTTAAACCGATTGTTCAAATTCTGCATTCAAATACTTAAGCTAGCAAGAAAATATGGCGATTCTGAATATCCTGCATTATCCCGACGAGCGTTTACATAAAATCGCCCGCCCTGTGGAAAAAGTCGACGACGAAATTCGTCGCCTCATCGACGATATGGCCGAGACGATGTACGAAGCGCCCGGCATAGGCCTTGCCGCAACGCAAGTAGATGCACACGTGCGGTTGATTGTGATCGACATCAGCGAAGAAAAAGACGGATTGTGCGCTTTCATTAATCCTCGAATTATCTCTGCAAACGGCCAAGTACTCTCTGAAGAGGGCTGCTTATCCGTACCCGGCATTTATGAATCGGTTGAACGTGCTGAACACATTGTAGTAGAAGCGCTGGATCGCAATGGCCAACCTTTTCAAATCGAAGCCACCGGCCTCTTGGCAAATTGTATTCAACACGAGATCGATCACCTGGACGGTAAGGTATTTGTTGAAAGACTTTCCCGTCTAAAACAAAGTCGAATTCTTAACAAACTGAAAAAAAACCATCGAAAGACAATGTAGTAAATTGATCGTGTAAATCAAGTCGGCCGGCTCTAAAGTCGGCCGACTTGCTTAATACCGTCTCGCATTTTGCTTATTGCTAGAACAGGTTTTCCCATGAAAATAATTTTCGCCGGTACGCCCGAATTCGCTGCATCTGCATTACAAGCTTTGCTTGATGCCGGCCATGAAGTAGTGATGGTACTTACACAACCCGACCGTCCCGCGGGGCGGGGAATGAAACTATTGGCTTCGCCGGTTAAACAATTGGCGGAACGCCATAACATCACTGTTTATCAACCGGAAAAGCTACGTACAGCCGAGCAACAGGCTCCACTAACGGCTGTTGATGCTGAAGTAATGGTGGTGGCTGCCTACGGCATTATCCTGCCGCAAGTAGTACTTGATATGCCGCACCTGGGCTGTCTGAATATCCATGCTTCGCTGCTGCCGCGCTGGCGTGGTGCTGCGCCCATTCAGCGTGCCATTCAAGCCGGTGATACCGAAACGGGCATCACCATCATGCAGATGGATGCGGGCCTTGATACCGGAGCGATGTTGAGCAGGCATGCCGTACCGATTACCAATGCAGACAGTACCCGTAGCCTGCATGACAAATTAGCGGAGTACGGTGCCCAAGCCATTGTCGCCGCATTGCAAAACCTGCCGTTGCTGCAATCAAACGCCACCCCTCAACCTGTAGCCGGCGTGACCTATGCGGAGAAAATCCGCAAGGAAGAGGCTGGCATCGACTGGCAGATGCCCGCTGCCGACATCGTATTACGGCTAAGAGCATTCGACCCCTTCCCCGGCTGTACCACCCTCCATGGCGACACCTTGATCAAGTGCTGGGCCGGCACAGCAAGCAGCGAGCAAGGCGTACCCGGCACCGTGTTGGCCGTAGATGCACAGGGCATTCTGGTAGCGGCGGGCAAGGGAGCTGTGCGCCTTACCGAACTACAACGCCCAGGTGCCAAACGCCTTGGTGCACGAGACTTCCTGGCCGGCGGCAAATTACAGGTAGGCGAAATACTGCGCTGAACAAAACCCCCAATTTTAAAAGCGACATCACCGTACAAGACGATGTCGAAGAGTCAATCGGGTGTTGCGTCACACCGAATTTAGGAAGTACATCATGCTTTTGAGTCAGCGCTTTGCCAGCGAAGCCGTAGCCGCCGTTCTGGCCGGTCGTAATCTATCCGACGTCCTAGCGCGCCAGCGTCAGCAAAATACAACGCTGGAAGCACGCCAGCGCTCGGCTATCCAAGACATTGCCTATACCACCTTGCGCCACTACGGTGAAATCGACTTTGTGTTGCGCCAATTGCTTAAACGGCCCGATACCGACCCTGCCATACGCAGTCTGCTCGCTACCGGTATTGCACAACTGGCCTGGGGTCGCGCCGCACCCTACGCGGTAGTCGACCATGCTGTCCAAGTCGCCAGCCAGCTTAACAGCGGCTTTGCCAAAGGCATGGTCAATGCCGTGCTACGCAACTTTCTGCGGCAGCAGGATGCCCTGATGGCGATGGCCGGCAAAGACGAAAAAGCGCGCTGGAATCATCCCGCCTGGTGGGTTGCAGCCATGCGCAGGGCCTATCCACAGGAATGGACAGCCGTATTGCGCGCCAACAACCAACATCCGCCAATGAGCTTGCGCGTCAACAGCCGCAAAACCAGCCAGGATGCTTATCTTGCACAACTGCAAGCTGCCGGGTTGGAAGCCATTGCCGTCGATAGCGCAGGTATCTTGCTGGACAAGCCTGTACCAGTGGATCAACTACCCGGCTTTTTCGAAGGCCTATGCTCGGTGCAGGACTTAGGTGCGCAGTACGCAGCGCAACTCGTCGATGCAGCCGCCGGTATGCGTGTCCTTGATGCCTGCTGCGCTCCAGGAGGCAAGACCAGCCATCTGCTTGAACTGTCGGATATTTACCTCACCGGGCTCGACGTTGATGCAACAAGGTTACAACGGGTGCAAGGGAATCTCGACAGGCTGGGTCTGAAGGCGAATCTAAAGCAGGGGGACGCCAGCAAACCATCTGAATGGTGGGATAACCAACCATTTGACCGCATTTTGGCCGATGTGCCGTGTTCGGCTTCCGGTGTTGCGCGACGGCATCCAGACATCAAATGGCTACGCCGACCTGCTGATTTCGCACAATTTGCCGCGCAGCAAGCAGCTATGCTAGATGCATTGTGGGGCTGTCTAAAGGCCGGTGGTACACTGCTTTACGCTACCTGCTCGGTATTCCCGCAGGAAAATCAAGCGCATATCAGCGAATTCCTGGTACGACATCCCGATGCCCGGCAGCTTCCCCTGCCATCACATTTACCGGCCAGTGGCCAACTGTTGCCCAACGACCGCCACGATGGCTTTTTCTACGCACTGCTTGCCAAGGCTTAAGGTTACCCGCTGGGTAATGCGTTTATGCGTCTGCTTTTGGCTGGCGCAAGCCGCGGCCAGTACTATCGAGCTGGAAAATAGTTCGGGGCTTGAACGCGATGGCCAACTCAGTGTGGACGCTCGTTTCATCGTCAACCTGGACGCCGTGCATGAAAGCGCGCTGCTTTCCGGGATACCGCTGACCTTCGCGGTAGAGTTCACGCTGACCGAGCCACGCTGGTACTGGGCATGGCGGCGCGTAACCGACTGGTTCGACTCCAGCGCCCGCCTCGACTTCAAACTGTCTTACCATAGCCTCACCCGCACCTACCGGGTTGGCGTTGGCACACTCTACCAAAGCTACGACACACTCAACAGTGCATTGCGGGGACTGGGGGTTGTGCGTGAATGGCATATTGCCGAACGTGGCTCGGTCACCCGTAGGTTCGACAGCCGCTTTGCTGGCGAACTGACGATGCGGCTAGACCAAGACAGCCTACCCAAACCGCTGCAATTGAGCCTGATTGGCGACGCGGACTGGCGGCTGGAAACCGAACCCACCAGGATTGAATTTCACGAAGCCCGTTAGCGCCGTTTTACTGCTTAACAGCTTCTGTAAAGACCTCAGGAACGTTGATACACCTCATTTGATTCAGGCACGCTGATGCAATCTTTTCTCACTTCCCACGCAAGCAAGGCTTACCACATTCATGCGTAATACCTTGGTATTGCTGGGCTCCCTCGCAGCTATTCTTTTGTTCCTCCTGGCTACCGCCAGTAGCAATACCACACTCTTCGGCCAGTACTACGAGTGGCTGGTCGGCCTAAATGCACTGATGGCAGCCGGCCTCACTGCCATTGTCGGTGCACGGCTGCTACGCCTGCGCCGACAGGTAACCGCCCGATTGTTCGGCTCGCGGCTGGCGTGGCGGCTAACACTGATGTTCGCGCTGGTTGCTGTACTGCCGGGCGCATTGGTCTATACGCTGTCCGTACAGTTCCTGACCAAATCCATCGAAACCTGGTTTGATGTGCGCGTAGACAACGCCTTGGACAGTGGCCTAAACCTGGGCAGCAGAGCACTCGACTATTCGCTGGATGACTTGATGCAGAAGGCACGGGTCATGTCTGGCGAGCTCGCAGGGGACGTCGGCCCCGAAGCGCTCGCCACCCTCACCCGCCTGCGCGAGCAAGCCAATGTGCAGGAAGCCACCTTATTCAACGCGCGGGGCAGAGTAATCGCCCACGTCGGCGACGAACGCGCCAATCCTGTCCCCCTCGTGCCTGAGCGCGCAATTCTCAAGCAAGTGCTGGCGCAATTGCCTTACCGGGCACTGGAATCCACCCCGGACTATGGCTTGAGCTTACGGGTGATTGTGCCGGTCAACCCCAACTACAGCAGCAAAAACAGCTTCGGCCCCGAAACGCGTGCCCTACAGCTGATTCAGCCCGTACCAAAAAAGTTGGCGGAAGATGCTGAAAAGGTTGAGAAGGTACGCAATGCCTATAAGCAGCTATCGCTGTCCCGCAGCGGCCTCAAGCTCAACTATGGGCTGACGCTCACGCTGGCTTTGCTATTGGCGCTGCTGGCAGCCGTCGTGCTGGGTATGTTCCTATCGGAAAAACTGGCCGCACCACTGACGGTGCTCGCAGCCGGCACCCGCGCCGTCGCACAGGGGGATTACTCGCAGGTGCAGCCCATCGTCAGCCAGGATGAGCTCGGGACGCTGACCCACAGCTTCAACCGAATGACGCGCCAGCTGGCCGAAGCGCGCGACCAATTGGAACAGAAACAGCAGGAAACCACCGCCGCCAAGGCGTACCTGGAAACCGTGTTGGGCAGCTTGACTGCCGGTGTACTGACCTTTGACGAACGCTGGCGTCTGCGTGCTGCCAACCTGAGCGCCGCCAATGGACTGCATGCCGAGATTGGCCTTCTGGATGTAATGCGTCTGCCGGATTGGCCAGAAACCTACCCACATCTGGCAAGCTTTGCCGCCGGCCTGCTATCCGCCTTTGAAGAAAACAGCGGGGAATGGCAGCGCCAGCTTGAAGTCAGCTTTGATGGCAATAAGCGCATCCTGTTGGCGCGTGGCGCCAAACTACATGAGTCACAGGGACGCCCCAGCGGCGCAGTGGTGGTGTTTGATGATGTAACCGACTTGTTACGCACCCAGCGTGATGCTGCCTGGGGGGAGGTCGCCAAGCGACTGGCGCATGAAATCCGCAACCCGCTCACCCCGATCCAGCTTGCGGCAGAACGCCTTGAACACAGACTGGCCGAACAGTTGGATGAAACTGGACGCAATGTGCTGATTCGTTCCACCCAGACCATCGTGGCCCAGGTAGGGGCGCTGAAACGCATGGTGGATGAGTTCCGCGAATATGCACGCCAACCCTCCACAGTATTGGCGCCTGTCGATGTAAAAGCCTTGCTGGATGAGGTTTTGGTCCTTTACGAAACCGCGCCTATCGAACGTGAAGACCTTAGCGAAGGCCCGCTGTGGGTACTCGCCGATGTGACTCAACTACGTCAAGTTGTGCACAACCTGCTCAAGAATGCCCAGGAGGCTGCCAGTGGCGATTTGCTCGTTCGTATACGCCTACGTACCGAACAACGCCGGAACGCGGTACGATTGTCGGTAGAAGACAACGGTCCTGGCTTTGATGAGGCGATTTTGCAACGTATATTCGAGCCTTATGCAACCACCAAGCTAAAGGGCACCGGTCTTGGGCTGGCCGTGGTGAAAAAGATTATCGACGAACATCACGGTCAGATAGCTGCTTTTAACGTCGAACCGCACGGCGCTTGCGTGCGGATCGATCTGCCATTGGCAGAAGGCAATACGCAAATCGCATCAGGGGAGAGCACGCGTGGGTAGTAACGACATTCTGATCGTTGACGACGAAATCGGTATTCGCGAGTTGTTGTCGGAAATTCTGCAAGACGAGGGTTATCGGGTGGTGGTAGCCGAAAATGCCAAGCAAGCCCGTCAATATCGCAACCAAGGCCGACCATCACTGGTACTACTGGATATCTGGATGCCAGACACCGATGGCGTAACGCTGCTCAAGGAATGGGGTAGCAACGGCCAACTGACCATGCCTGTTGTGATGATGTCGGGCCACGCCACAATTGATACCGCGGTGGAAGCAACGCGCATTGGTGCTTTCGATTTCCTGGAAAAGCCAATCGGCCTGCAAAAGCTGCTGTCTACCGTCAAACGGGCACTCAAGCATGGTGAAGTACAACCCAAGGTGGCAGAGAACTCGCTCGCCGCACTGGGTAAGAGTCCTCAGGTATTGATCCTGAAAAAGCAACTGGACCAGGCGCAGAATCTTGCCATGCCACTGCTGTTGACTGGCGAACCCGGCAGCGGCTTTGTCGCCTGCGCGCGTTACCTGACCCGGGCAACCGCTTCGTTTGTCGCGCCAGACAGCCAAGATGCGCTGGTGGAAAGCGGTGTGGACCTCGTCGTACGCGCTGCCAACGGCACCTTGTTCCTGCGCGACATAGGCCACTACGAACGGCGTGCCCAGGCAGCATTGGTCAGCCTCTTGCCCAAGCTTGAAAAGCACAATGTGCGCTTGATCTGCGCTACCTCGAAAAGCCTGCCAGAGCTGATCGACCGCTTCGATCCGGCACTATTCACCTACTTGTCGCAGTTGGTCGTGCCACTGCCAGCCCTGCGTGAACATCGCGAGGACATTCCGGAATTGGCCGAGCACACGCTGGCAAGCGTGATCGAATCGAACAAGATCGGCCCACGCCGTTTCACGTCCGCTGCGCTTAATGCATTACGCCAGCACGACTGGCCGGGGAATCACGAGCAGCTGCACAACATCGTCAAGAGCCTGGCGATGACGTCAACCGACAGCGATATCGACGCGGTGCCGGTAAGCCGGGTGCTGGCGCAGTTTTCGCCGCCACGCGCCCAGGCTATGTCGTTGAACAGCCCACAGTTCAATTTCGACCAGCCATTGCGCGACGCGCGTGATGAGTTCGAGCGGGCTTATTTCGAGCACCATATTGGTCAGGAAGGCGGCAATATGAGCCGGGTGGCTGACAAGGTAGGCTTGGAACGCACGCACTTGTACCGCAAGCTAAAGCAGTTGGGCGTGCAAGTAGTGAAGCGACCACGCGCCTAGAGCCTGTTTCGATCTGTCACGAGCAGCTGTCAGCAGAGTGAAGCGCAGCTCAGAAACCGGAGTGTACTTTTGTACATTTGGATTTCGAGCAGTACGTGCGCCCTGTTCACAGCTGCGCAGTAAGATTGCAATCAGGTCCTTAGAACCTTTCTAAAGTCTCGCGAGCTAGGGCAAGATAAGGCGAAAACAGCCGAGGAAGCGGAGTTTACAAGTGGTAAATGAGCATACCGAGGGTGTTTTCAACGCCATATTGCCGACGCACAGCAGACTTTAGACAGGTTCTTAGGGCCAGCCAAGCCTGTGGTACAAACCCCTAGAGCCTGCTCATGATCGATCCTGGGCAGGCTCTATACACATACAATACCTACCAACGTCAGCGAACTCCATCAGCCCATGCATGGCGACGCTTCTCAAGGCCTATCCCGGAGCCACCTTCAATGTGGTTAGCGATTGCCGCCATCTCGCTCGGGGCGGCGTTAGGTGCATTAGCCCGCTGGGGACTTAGCCTTTGGCTCAATCCCTTGCTCCCCAACCTGCCCCTGGGCACCTTGACCGCCAATCTGTCGGGCGGGTATCTGGTGGGCTTGGCCCTCGCTTTCTTCAGTTCCAACACCGCCTTACCGCCTGAATGGCGATTATTCATCGTCACCGGCTTTCTGGGCGGCCTGACCACCTTTTCCACTTTCTCCGCAGAGGTGGTGGATATGTTGCTCAAAGGGCAGACAGGTTGGGGGCTGCTCACTGCCGCCGCTCATATGCTGGGCTCCTTCGCCATGACTGCCGCGGGTATCTATTCCATGCAGTTGATGTCGCGTCCAACTTAAAACTGTTGCTTGACGACAACACCCCAAGAGGCGCTAATGAGCAAGATAGTAAGCATCACAATCTGCTGCTGGCTGGCCAGCTCGGTCCATGCCGACGAAGTCAGCATCGCCGTCGCAGCCAACTTTCAACAACCCATGCAACAGATAGCGCGTGCCTTTGAACAAACAAGCGGGCATCGCGTCATTATTTCGACCGGCGCTACCGGTAAGCTGTATGCACAGATCGTTAATGGCGCACCGTTCGAAGTATTGCTTGCCGCCGACAATGAAACGCCTGAACGCTTGGAAAAAGAGGGGCTCGCCGAGCCCGGCCGCCGCTTTACCTATGCCATCGGCCGCTTGATTTTATGGAGCGCCAAACCCAATGGCGTAGACACCAAGGGGGAAATACTGCGTACCGGTGATTTCCAACACCTTGCCGTCGCCAATCCAAAGCTAGCGCCGTATGGCCGTGCCGCAATGGAAACGCTGCAAGCACTGGGCATCGCCAACCAATTCACCGACCGATCCGTCACGGGTGAGAGCATCGCGCAGACCCACCAGTTCATTGCCACAGGCAATGCTGATCTAGGCTTTGTTGCCATGTCGCAGGTTTATGAGCAAGGCAAGCTGGTCAGCGGCTCTGCATGGCTGGTACCAGACAACCTGCACCATCCCATTCGCCAAGATGCCGTGCTATTGAAAAAAGGGAATGATCGACCCGCAGCCAAGGCTTTGCTGCAGTACCTGCGCGCAGATGCAGCGCGGAAGATTATCAGCAGCTACGGCTATTCATGGTGAGCCGCCACCATGTTGCTTGGGGCTGACGATTGGTCGGCCATCGGGCTGACATTTAAGCTGGCTTCGCTTACCACTGCGCTCTTGCTGCTGCTCGGCACACCGCTGGCATGGTGGCTAAGCCGCTCCCAGCATTGGTTCAGCAAAGTGATTGGCGCAGTTGTCACACTACCACTCGTGCTACCGCCAACCGTTTTGGGTTTCTACCTATTGGTTGCGCTGGGTAGCCAGGGGCCGCTAGGCCAACTGACTATAGCACTCGGCTGGGGTCTGTTGCCATTCAGCTTTAGTGGGCTCTTGCTGGCATCGATGCTCTACTCGTTGCCCTTCACCATCCAACCCTTGCAACAAGCCTTTCAAGCCATAGGCAATACACCGCTGGAAGCGGCAGCGACACTACGCGCGTCTCCACTTGATACCTTCTTCACTGTCCTGCTACCTCTGGCTAAGCCGGGGTTGATCACCGCCACCGTGATGACCTTTGCCCATACGGTAGGCGAGTTCGGTGTGGTGTTGATGATAGGGGGCAACATCCCAGGCAAAACCCGCGTTATCTCGGTGCAGCTGTACGACCATGTGGAAGCCCTGGAATATACCCAGGCGCATTGGCTGGCTGGGGGCATGCTTTTGTTCAGCTTTACGGTGTTGTTGGGGCTGCAGCTATTGCAAAAGCGCGGAGTGGCACGATGAGCCTGCACGCCTACATGCAATTGAAACGAGGCCCATTTTGCCTCGATGCCGAGTTTGCCTTACCCGACAGCGGAATAACCGTCCTATTCGGCCCCTCAGGTTCGGGCAAAACAACCTTGATGCGGTGTCTGGCTGGCCTAGAATTGGAGGCGAAAGGTCAGATCCAACAAGGCGACACTTTCTGGCAAGACAGTTCCCGTGGCATCTTCCTGCCCTGCTGGCAACGTGGCATTGGTATGGTGTTTCAAGATGCACAGTTGTTTCCGCATCTTAATGTCCGCGGCAACTTGGCTTTTGGTTACCAACGCACTTCGCCCGCTGCTCGCAAAATCGATTTGCAACATACCATCGATTTACTCGATCTCGCGCCACTCCTCGCGCATCGTCCACCACAGCTTTCCGGCGGCGAACGCCAACGGGTAGCCATTGCCCGTGCCTTACTCACCTCACCATCCTTACTGCTACTCGATGAACCTTTGGCCGCCCTAGACCAAGCGCGTAAGCAGGAAATCCTGCCTTATCTGGCCCAACTACAGCAGCAACTCGACCTGCCCATGGTCTATATCACCCACGCCATGGATGAAGTCAGCCGGCTGGCTGATTACTTGGTTTTGCTCAATGAGGGCAAAGTGCAAGCGCAGGGAGAATTATCAGCAACCTTATCGCGGCCCGATTTACCCAGCATCTTCGACGAAGAACTCAGCGTTATCCTGGAAACCGAACGCCTGAGCACAGACACACACTACAAACTGGCCCGCCTTGGCTTCCGCGGTGGAGAACTACTGGTGCCAGACGTCCCACAGCAAGGTACAAAACGCCGCGTCCGTATCTTAGCCCGTGATGTGAGTCTGGCCTGTAGCGCCCACAGCGATATCAGCATCCTCAACCGCCTGCCCGCCACAGTACGTAGCATCTCCCCCGCAAGCCATCCCGCCCATGTATTAATCAGCCTTGATATCGGCGGCAGCCTCCTATTGGCACGCATCACCCATTACTCACTCGATAAGCTCGGCATTGCGCCGGGCAGCCAGGTTTGGGCGCAGATCAAGTCGGTTGCGCTACTTTAATGCAAAGGTCTTCTAACATTAGTAACTGATGTTACGCAGTAGCTGCGAGAAGCAGCTGTAACTGATCATAAGCCGCGCGGGAGGCGTTGATCAGTAACTTGCGGCAAAGTGCGAATGGGTTCTTCTGCGTCTTGATGCTCAGGCAT
>NZ_PDZH01000065.1 GCF_002735695.1 Chitinimonas sp. BJB300 | reverse complement strand
TCCTGAACTCAATCCGGACGAGCGATTGAACGCCGATCTCAAGCATGCGCTGGGATCGCGCATTCAGGTGCGAACCAAGGACAAGCTCAAGCAAGCGACCAAAGCCCATATGGAGATGTTGGAAAACACCCCGGAACGAGTGTGCTCCTATTTCGAAGACCCCAGGATCAAGTACGCCGCCTGATCAACACTTAGTTGCCGGGTGAATAGTTGCAATGTGATGTCCGATACCTCCCCACGTAAATACGGGAGATTTCCAGTTGCCTTCAGCTCAATGGGCAAGTACCATCAAGGCGGGATAGTCGTAATGCCCTCCTATTTGAAACTGAAAGTGAGGAAACCAATATGAAGTTGAAAATGATTCTGGCAGCAGTCGCCGCTCTGTCGATGTTCTCTGCCCAAGCTGCTGAAGAAGCCGCAGCACCGGCTTCTGCAGGTGGTTCTGCTGCTGGCGCTGGTGCTGGCGCTGCTAGTGCCGCTACCGCAACTACTGCTGCTATCGCTGCTGGTGTTGCTGCTGCTGCTGCTATTGCGGTGACATCATCTACAGATGATACACCCTCGACGCATCACGCCAGCTCGCACCACTAAGCTGCGCTGCTTTTGCTGTAGAAAATGAAATAGCCACTACATGTGGCTATTTCTATTTTATACCTTCCAACACTATCCATTTATACCCAAGCCTGTGCCCATCAAACACAAACCCAAGCTACTCTTAGTCCTTTTACTAGCCAGTTCCTTTGCATATGCGGATAGCAACCTCAATGCACAAACCGGCCTAATTCAAATGCCTGATGGGCGGGTTGCCAAAGATGGTACATGGCGCACAGGCGTTACTATACAGAGCCCATATAGCGCCTTTTGGAGCAATATTACCCTTCAGCCATGGCTAGAAATGAGTGGCGTGTTTACTCGTATTAAAGGAGTAGAGGGTTTTGAAGGTAACAAAAATTATGGTAGCTATGGCGATAAATTATTCTCAACCAAATTACAATTAAACTCAGAAGACCAATACCTGCCAGCAGTCGCCTTTGGCATCAATGACTTTGAAGGCACTAAAATCTTTGGTTCAAGCTATATAGCTGCCAGCAAACAGTTTGGTCCATTAGATATCACTGCAGGTTATGGAAATAAGCGTATTGATGGATTTTTTACCGGCATACGCTTTCGTCCAACACCTGATTCTAACTTTAGACTGGTAGCAGAATACGATGCTCACAGTTATAAAAATGATCCTTTTGCGTTAAAAAGTGGTGTAGCGAAACGTAATAAAGGCGCCAATATCGGCATCGAATACAAATGGGGCTGGCTCAATGGCCAATTAAGTCGCTTACAAGATGGCACACCAGCACTCAACGCTTACATGTCTGTCCCACTGAATGAAAAAGAGTTCATTCCAAAGATTGACGAACCACCTGCATTAACAGAATTGCCAATACGCCCAACCGAAACACAATGGCGAAATGATTCTACTTATCGTCGCAATCTTCAACGTGCCCTGGCAAAACAAAACTTCCGCGATGTCCGCATTTCCCTTCAAGGGAATCAACTATTTATTGATGCCAGTAATACTCGTATTAGTAAGCCTAGCCGGGCTGCAGGGCGCGCTGCGCATTTAGCCATTGTTTATGCACCATTTAATGTGCGAGAACTCAAAGTTACACTGCGCCAAGCTGGAACAGCTATGCTGACTTATGAGTTTATGGATATCAATGTGCTAACCAACTATTTCAATGGCTCACTTTCTCGCGAAGCATTAGCAAAAACCATTTCTATTAACTACGCCTCGCCATCCGATACGATTGACACCAGCCTTGACACTCATTTGGCAATACTGGAAGAAGAAAAAATTAGTGGGTCTATCAGCCAAGGTGAGTCTGCAGGTGACCTTGCTCAACTTAATTTGGACACTGGTACGCTAAGCCGTTTTCGAATCACACCCAAAATTAGTACCTATTTTAATGACCCGAGTGGTGTACTAAAATACGACCTGCATCTACTTGGGTCAATGTCTGCACGCCTGGCGGAACAAACGACGCTTGATATGGGCGCGACTGCCTCAGTATTAGAAAACGTATCGGATGTCACTCAAAAGTCGAATAGTGAGCTACCGCATGTACGTTCAGATGTTGCAGAATATAAGCGTGGCAATCGCTTCAAACTCAATAAAGCCACATTAAATCAATACTTCCATGTTGGACAAGGACTACATGCCCGCGCTAGCGCAGGGATATATGAGGAAATGTTTGGCGGAGCAGGTGGCCAAGTACTGTATATACCCAAGTCTGCTCCCTTTTCATTGGATTTAGCGATAGATCGCTTGAAACAACGTGATTACGACGGCTATTTCAAATTTAGAGATTATAAAACCACCACCGCCATTGCCTCACTCAATTACCGCATACCAAGCCAAGGTCTTACCGCTACAATCAGAGCAGGGCGTTTCCTGGCAAAAGATGAGGGTGCTCGCTTTGAACTCACACGCCGCTTTAAGTCTGGCGTAGAAATGGGAGCCTGGTACACGGTAACCAATGGCCATGACATTCAGTCGCCAGGTAAGCCCGATAGCCCCTATAGAGACAAAGGCGTATTCCTATCACTGCCCCTTAATATCATGCTCACGAAGGATACCTCAGCCACAGGCTCTTACAGCCTCAGTCCTTGGACGCGTGATGTTGGACAGATGGTTGCATCACCTGGCGACTTATATGCACGAGCCAGTCGATATATCCAAAACCGTGAAAGTAATGATGGTTTAACCGACCTAGGAGATTTGGATGATGATTACACACGGCGTAATCCAGATTCTCTCTTTTTCCGGCAACCACTTAAAGACTCATTTCGACTGCTAGGACGCGGTACGCGAGATGTATTTAGTGCTGAGGGGCTTAATAAAACCGCCCTTGGGTTAGGCCTCGTATTAATAGCGAGTGCGGCAGATAAGTCGATTGAGCGCAAAACACAGAGCGCCCCCAGCAAACGTGTGCAGAAAATCATTGATATTGGTGATGCACTGCCCTGGGCAGGCTTGGCTTTATCAGGTGCACTATCAACCTATGAAGGAGATAGTCGTCTATCCAGTACCGCTTATGCGGCTATGCAGGCAGGCATCATTTCAGGACTAGCTGCAGAAACTGGAAAGTGGGCATTTGGTAGAGCCCGTCCCCAAGCGAACCAAGGTAGCCATAACTTCAATGGCACCTCCAATCGTCAATCTGAACACAGCTTTCCCTCAAGCCATGCGGCAGTAGCCACTGCAGTCGTAACGCCATTTGCTATTGAATACGATATGCCAATGCTATATGCACTCCCTGCCCTAACTCAATACGGGCGGCTTCGTAGCCGTGAACATTGGGTATCTGATGTCGTAGCAGGCTCTTTACTTGGTGCAGTTGTAGGTAAGTACACATGGGAATGGAATCGCAATCGCAGCAAGAATCAACCCGCAATATCAAGTAATGGTAGATCCATGCAACTCACTTGGCCAATGCCATGATCTTTATTCAAAAACTAAATACTACCGCAACTATCACACTATTGATTGTAAGCTGCAGTACATGGGCCTCGACATGCAAGGTAATAGACCCAGAGTTACAGGACAACTATGTCGGCCCCTGCAATAGTCAAGGCTTAGCCAATGGTACAGGCACTGCTAATGGAATAGCCTTTTATGAAGGGGAATTTCGTAACGGAAAAAAGCATGGCATCGGCAAGAAGCAATGGCCCATAACTGGTGATATCTATATCGGTGAATTTCACAATGACTATCGACATGGTCAGGGAAATTACACCTGGGGAGAGCGCAGTTCTTATGCTGGCCAACAGTATACCGGCAACTTTATCCAGGACTCTTTTGAAGGAATTGGAACATACAATTGGCCAAACGGTGATAAGTTTACCGGAATTTGGAAACAAAATATCCGTTATGGGATGACGTACATGGAGATACGTCAAAAAGAAATACGAGAGCTACATATCGCCGCGTTCCAACGCTTAGGCCAAACAGTATGTCGTAATGCTCAATATGGCATCTCAGGAACCATACTTCTTAAAGGCACTGTCACCAATATTGAAGATCCCGCTATAACCATTGATTTAATTGAAGAATCTGCATCTTATGGTCTTTACCTAACAAAAAAAATCAATATTGAAAAAGAAATTGAGTTATGGTCACCCTGTATTATTTCATAACCATCAAAAGTAGTATGCAGACATAAAAAACAGGGGTATTCCCCTGTTTCTATTTATATAACGATAGACAATACCCAACTATTAAAATCAATAGTCATATAGATGATCTTTAATTGTCGCTTCCGGCTTAAAGTCAACAACACATCTATGCAGCAGAGCCATAATTGCTTCCAAATCATTCTCATTACAGGCATATAGTAAGTCAGCTAAAAGACTATCCATTTCTTTTTTAGTAAGAAATTCTTCTTTTGCCTTCATGATCTTAGGATGGGATGTGCCAAGGACATTACTTCCAATCAAAAGCTCTTCATATAGTTTTTCGCCAGGACGTAAGCCGGCATATTGAATCTCAATCTCTCCATCGGGTTGATCCGAGTCTTTAATCGTATAGCCGCTCAAATGAATCATTCGACGTGCAAGATCTACAATCTTAACCGGCTGCCCCATATCAAGCACAAATACCTCTCCCGAATTACCCATTGCTCCAGCCTGAATAACAAGCTGAGCGGCCTCTGGAATAGTCATGAAGTAGCGCGTGATTTCAGGATGGGTCACCGTGATTGGCCCACCCATTTCTAGTTGTTTCCTAAATAATGGCACTACTGAACCAGAAGAACCCAGTACATTCCCAAAACGGACCATACAAAACCGGGTTGATCCACTATTCATATCAGCTAACGCCTGCAATACTAATTCGGCCACTCTTTTTGTGGCTCCCATTACGTTAGTGGGGCGAACAGCCTTATCAGTCGAAACCAAAACAAAGGTCTCAACATTTTGCTTCTGCGCAGCCAGTGCAGTAGCCAAAGTACCAAACGTATTATTCAATACACCTTCAGTGATATTAAACTCGACAATCGGTACATGTTTGTAAGCTGCGGCATGATAAACAGTCTGTACAGAATAACGCTGCATGATAGCGCCAATACGTTGTCCATCCTGAACCGAACCCAAAACCGGTACTAATTCAATCGCAGTCTCAGGTAAAAGATGACGAAGCTCTTGATCTATACTGTACAGTGCAAACTCAGACATCTCATATAGGACAACACGCACAGGGTCTTGTTGAATAATTTGTCGACACAATTCGGAGCCAATTGACCCACCCGCACCTGTCACCATAACAACTTTCCCACGGATATTACCAGCCAATAACTCTTGATCAGGCGGTACAGCCTCTCTACCCAATAGCTCATCTACATCAACAGTGCGTACATCTGACACGGTCGCCAACCCGCTTACTAGATCTGCCATACCAGGCACAACACGTACATCAACATGAAAAGGTTCGAGCCAATTTATTAACTCGACACGTCTATTCTTCGATGCGGATGGTAGCGCTAATAATACTTGCTTGATATTTTTTCTCTTTATCAACGATGCAAGCTCTGATGGCAAAAAAACTTTCAATCCACCGATCTCTAATTTATGCAATCGCTTATCATCATCGAGAAACCCAATAGGCTGATACTCAAATCCATTAGCTAATGCTGTAGCTAATTGCCTCCCAGCACTACCCGCACCATATATCAGTACAGATTTCTGGAGTGGGGCTCTAACAAAATGCCGCAATACAAATCTAGCGCCAAAGCGACTGGCCAGCATATAAAAAACCATTAGTAGCCAGGCAATTAGAAAAGTAGTTTTTGGCCAAGCCACATCATTTAAAAAAATAACAATCCCCGCATAAGAAAGCATCACAAGGGAGGTTGTACTTACTATTACCAAAACAACTTTTTCCGCAAGGTATCGAGTAATGGCCCGATAAAGGCCTGCACGTAAAAATAAAGGAAGAGCAAGTATAGATAGAACTGAATAACTCATTATCTCCACTATGTTAGGAGACTTAAGTGTTCCATAACGTAAACATATGGCAAGCCACATCATTAATGGTAACAATAGACCATCAACAGTTGCCATAAGCAATGCCTTAGTCCGGCGGTGTAAATGCAAAAACTTAGTTAACATATGTACTTTCAACTGACAATTCTTTGAGACTCTACTTTAATAGCAACCTGAAACAAGAACGACTTAATCTGGAACAGACATATCGCATTAAAAAAAGAATCAACTCTGTATAACCACTCAATACTAACTTGTACGTCACCAACTGTATTGACCTATTTTGATAACCACAAGGTGTCAAAATTGAAAAAAACGTCTGCTATTACCCTCACTTCATCAAAACATTAACTAATTTCACTCTTTGAAATATCGAGTCAGACACAGCATGCTAATGATAACAATCTCCACCAATATCACCTTTCCATCACTTCTTGTAGCTCACTTGCACCTGCCTTGAAATAAAAAGCCATACCAATAAGTGGAAGGTAAGCAAACAACATCCCCAAAAATCCATCCAGATACCCTTTTCCAATTATTATTGCAATTGGCAGCAACCACACAAGATTAATAAATGACACACCTAAACTTACTGGTCTATGCGCCTTCATCAAACGCGATAAATACTGATATGCATGACTACGGTGAGCCTCATGAATTTTATGGCCCCGCAGTACTCGACGCAACAATGTAGTCGTAGAATCCACCACGAAAACACCAAGCAAAACTAACCATGCCCAAAATAATTCTGGTTGTACCCGTGCTGCAATAATTGGCAAGATACCCAATGTTATTCCCAAAAAACCACTTCCTGCATCCCCCATAAAAATACGAGCGGGGGGAAAGTTCCAACATAAAAATCCCGCTACAGCAGCAATTAATAACGCCGGCAGTACCCATGCAATACTATTAGGTTCTGTCAACCAATACAGTACGATACCACCTAAGCAGACTGTAATCGCTTCCAAGCTAGCTAGGCCATCAATACCATCCATAAAATTATATAGATTCAACATCCAAATAAGATAAATTATCGTTACCAAATGCCAAAACCAATTTGGCTCTATCAATAATCCAAATACGACAAGAGGTGGCATCCCACCCAACCATGCCAAAGCCCAACTTGCACCCAAACAATGCGCCATCAAGCGCCATCGCGCCGCAATATGACCACGATCATCGAGAAAACCAACCAAGGACACCCAAAAACCAGTCCCAACTAAAGCTAATAGTACGCTGGAAGAGATTATTTCCGCCAACCAAAGAACAGGTAATGCTCCCAAAAACGTTAATACAATGGCGATACCGCCTCCTCGTGGCGTAGCTACTAAATGAGAGCTACGTTCATTTGGGACATCCATAATTTTTCTATCTAATGCATAGCGCCATAGCATACCTGTCAGTTTAAAAGACAAGCTAAACTCTAATATTACTAATATAAATGTACTCATTTTTCTTCGTTCAAAAAATGTTGAACTGTATCCTGAAGAGATCGGCTGATAGCAACCGGAGGCCTCCATCCCAACAGATCAACGGTATTAGATATATCAACCTGAAGCGAACCGCATAGTCGATTTCCAATACCTCTCTTGCCACACACAGCTGTAAGCATGATAAGAACTGAAGAAGGAATCGGAATCAATCTAGGCGTTTTACCCAATGCTAAACCTATAGATTTTACTAATTGAGTAGTAGATAGGTCATGGCCATCACTAACAAAAAATGTTTGATTTGCAGCTAGTGGACATTTAATACAATGCGTGATCAAATCTACCAAATTATCCAATGCTACTAAACTACGCTTATTATTAATCGTCCCTAGAGGCAAAGGAATACCATTGGAAATACATCGCATTAAACTTCGGAAATTTGCTTTTACTCCTGGACCATAAACCAATGGTGGACGAATAATTACCACATCCATCCCGGTATTATTAGCAACTATTCGTAAGTCACGTTCCGCTTCCATTTTTGAAATGCCATATGCATCCATTGGTGCAGGTAAATCTATGATCGTATACGGCTTACCTAAAACAGTCTCTTCACCATTTACTTTGACAGAACTAATATATATAAAACGCCGAACACCCGCTGCCGCAGCTTGTTTAGCAAGACTAATAGTTCCCTCAACATTAGCACGACGAAACTCAGCAAGAGAATTTGCGGAAGTCTCATTCATAATATGAACACGTGCTGCAGTATGGACAACAACTTCTACATTTTTCAACGCAACGGTCCAAGAAGTAGTCAAGCACAAACCATCAACCATCACATAGTTTACGCCAGTAACTGGGCTTAATATAGGTTGACGAATCGCACCACGCACTGTGTATTCTGATGTTTCGACAAGATGAGCGGACAGTGCATGTCCAACAAAGCCGTTTGCTCCTGTAATTAATAAAGCACTCATATCATAAATACTCAAATAAAATTTGAAAACGAGAACAGGTTTAAATATATCAGTTAATACGATTTAGATATAAGGCTAGATGCCTTATATCTATAAAATCTCAAAAAATATTACCTAATACTCAGCCACCTGTAATTCATACAAATAGTCAGAAGAAAAGCATTTCAATGTACGGCTATAAGCAGCCTCTCCCATATTCAGTATTTTCATTGGCTCACTAATAAATGAATGCATAGCAGCGTATAGCTCTTCTGTATTACCACTTGAAACTAATAAACCAGTCTCTCCGTCTACTACGGAATCAGACAGGCCACTTATTCTCGTTCCGATACAAGGTCGCTTCAAAGCAGCAGCCTCGATTACAACTGATCCAAACCCTTCTCTATAACTAGGGAGGCAAAAGACATCTGCAGCAATAATATACTTTTCTGGTTCAGAAGTTGCGGGGATGAGAACGATATTATCACAATTTAATTGCTTTATTTTTTCGTCTAATTCTCCATTTGTTTCATCTGGCCCTACAAGAATTAAAAAAATAGATGAGTCCACTCTCATCAATTTCATAAATGATGTAATTAAATTAAATACACCTTTATCTCTACACTTCCTACCCACAAAAATATAAACAATGCCACTTACACCTAACTCATTACGCATGTTCTCTCTACTTCTCATAAGAGACTCGTAATTAAAACGTTTAAAATCAACACCGGAAAGCGACCCATACCCCAAATATGGTAAAGCCTTACCATTTTTCGATATTCCATTATCTAATAAATAACTTGATTGAGATCTACTATCGGTATATGATCTTGTAGTAAGAAAGACAATTAATCTATCAATGCTAATAAGCACTTTTCTTTTCAGCCCACTCTCTTCGCTCCATACTTGGCCCGTAAATGTATGTATCCGAGTTGGGACCTTACAAATAAAACCAGCAAGAGAGGAAATAAGACCAGCTTTTGGCATAATGGAATGAATAATTAAAGGTTTCTTATTTATAATAAGAAAAATAAGTTTTATTAAGCATAAAAAATCTCTAACCACTGAAATCTTCCGCGAAATATCAAGATCAATCCACTTAATTCCTGGATAGAGCTTATGGTTAACTCTTGAAACATTATTGCCCACTACATAAATATCAAAATCTGTGGCGCCATTTATTAGGAAATTTCTTAAGTGAAAATCAACAACTTCAGCTGAAGTGATTACCCTAAAAATTCTTACTTTTGCCACGCTATTGCTCCTACTCGCTTCATATATACAAATGCTAAAAATATCCCAAAAAATTGAGTGGCATCAACAAAACCTTTCAAATTCGAGATTATTAAGAAAATGAAAAAATAATATGGTATCTTGCTAAGAAAAGACTTAGGCAGACATATGCCAGTTGTTATTGTCCAAACAAATTGAATGAACGTGATCATACCGATAATTCCGACATAGAAAATCAACCTTAGATATCCAACATCAGTATTCATATAATATTCCCCCTTAACAGGATCAAAAAACCTGCCATCACCAAAAATGTAAGTTAAATGATTATCCGGCAATATATACATAGTTAACAAATGTTCGGTAGAAGCCGTGGTAGCTTCTCCTGCCTCAAAATATGAGAATAGGAATTCAAAGCCCCATCTGATAATATCAGAGTCTAATAAAGCTGAGACATCCGTAGTAGACATCACTAGCAATAAGAAAATAAATATTACTAAAATAAGTTGAGAAATAAATTTAATAAACTCTCGTCTTCCCTTTAATAAGATATATAGCAATGATAAAAATATAGCAACTAACGATGACCTAGCTATAAGGAAACTTATTAATGCCACTAATAACCACCAAAGAGTAAATGTAAAATTAATTCTTTGTTTATCATGCACCATGAAAGCAGTTAAGCTTAACAAATACAAGCCGAATATTATACCACCGCCAAAATTTGCAATACCGACTCCAATTAGTCTAAATCCAATAGTTGCTTCTTGAACAGATTGAGACAATGAATCAGTGTATAGATACTGGCTTGTTGAGTTTAATGTTTCAGGATTTAAAAAAAATATAATTATAATTCCTACCTGAATAAAAAAAGCCCCATTAACCATTGTAAATATATCATACTCGCTACTTACTTCACTAAGTCTCGACACTAAATCAATGAGTGGGAATGCCAATATAAGATATACCAATCTCGAAGTAAAAAATGAAGCTCCGGAACTATCAAACTCTTGATTCACTATTGTCGATATAAGCCATATGCATAGAAATAACCCCAGCGCGACATATGACCTCCATCCACGTAATATGGATTGAGTCAATTTTGGATTTATTATTAACCACGCCACTAACGGTCCAACAATAACAGGGACAGGTCCAATATTAAGTCTAACCGTAAATACATAAAGGAATATAATAAGCACAGCACTTATATACATTACATGCCGTTTCATTTGCATGTACAGCGCATGTAGTCTGCTTAGCGACATATCTATCGAATTCTTTCTTTGGGTGCAACCCCAATTCTTATTTTTATTGCATTAAATAGTAAGCGGCAATCAAAATATTGAACATGTTTTATTAAGAAGAAAAATGCACTAAATTCAAAATGCTTACATGACTTCACTGTTGAAATAAAATTTATTAAGTAACATACATAAAGATGCTTCTTTAAATTTGAATATAAATCGAAATAATGTTTAATGTCTTCAAAGACGATCTTGAACGCCTTTAGTCTGCCAAGACGCGTCGAAGTATATGATTTTTCACTTGGATTACATCTGTATTCCATAAGTACTTTATTTAAATACATTCCACTTCCGGAAAATAGAGATTCCATTGCAAAAAACCATTCCATAAATGGTCGATTCATTGTATAGGTTTTTCTAGATGACTTTCGATATGCATAACTTCCATGAACAGCAATAGTTCCCCAATGAGCCAAATCTTCTATTGAAAAGATTTGCTCATACTCTTTCGGTTGAAATGGCCAACCGGTTTCAGAAACATACTCTAAATCATCTGAAAAATATTTGGCGCGATGTAATACTAAATTTACATTAGGAAACCTTTGAAATAAATTATATTGTTCTTGTAACTTCCCAGGCAACATTATGTCATCACCATCAAAATGGAAAACAACCTCGCCATTTGCCCGCTGATGCAAATCTAGGTAGTTTTTATCTGCACCAATATTACTACTCCTTAGTATAGCTTGTATCCTACTTGGGTAGCTTTCAGCTAGTTTACAAACTATTGACGCAGTCTTATCAAGTGAACAGTCATCAGCAACAATAATTTCAAATTCAAAATTAGTCTCTTGAGAAAGTATACTCTGCAGTGCATCTTCTATATATTTCTCTTGATTGTAACAAGATACAACAACAGTTGCGTCGATACGATTCATAAGTCAGTCCGAATAACAATTCTAAAGGTAGCCATCATAAGCAGAAAATAAGCTATTGATATTACTGGTAAAGAAAGGAAAACAGATGAAAATCCAAAAATCTCTGTAATACTGAACACAGATGCAATATAAATAGCCATCTGCAGTACTTCAAATATAATGACAGTCTTAGACTTTGCTCTCGAAATCAACACAAACCCTAAACCATAAGCCATTAGTTTAAAATAGTCCGCAAATAACATGTATCCTATATTATCGATTACCAATTTAAAATCAGGACTTAGTATTAACTCAACAAAAAACTCAGACAACACATAGACACAACAACCAACCGGTATATATATAATAGATATATATCTCAACATTTTCCACGTATGTATAAGTACTAAATCGGAACTCAAGATAGAAAACTTTGGTACAAAATAAGCCGAGAAAATTGCGATAAACAAGCTTGTATATGCAGCTGAAATTCTTAGTGCCCCCTGCCAATTTCCAACAAAATCAACCCCAGAAAGAGTTAGTAGGTGCTTTCTGACCAAAAAATCAGCCAATGGCATAGCAACTACGCTTACACATTGCATTAATGAAAAATTAACTAACTTGCCTATTCTAAATGGCGAACTATTTACTATAGTAAAATTGCTCCATATTTTAATTTTAATTAGCACAATAATTAAAGAAAGTACAGGTACTGCTGAAAAAAACAAAATTGAAAATTGAGCTCCCTTGTAGTTGTCAATAGAAATCAATTCATGAGTCATCCATACTGCCAACAATGATCCTATGCTAATAGAAATACATGCGGACCAATACTTTTTTAATCCATTCAATATCCCAATACCAACTACATATACCGATGTAGCTAAGTATGAAATGGATAGCGTTAAAATAACTTGTAGATTGGAAAATTGTAAGAAAAATATGTCTTTAAAATATATCGCAAGTAATGAAAATAGCAATACGGCTACAGCTATAGAAATAACAACGTATTTGTAGAGAGCCGTATAAAAAGATATAAGTTGCTCGTTATTATCACTATACTCAGCAACATACTTTGCTATGGCATTTGAAACTCCTCCCGCAGAAAAAGATAACATCAGGGTTGCAAGCATCATTAGATTTGCAAGCCGCCCAACACCGTGAGCACCTAAAGATACTGCAATGGCTTTAATTAAAAAAAGCCCTGCCATTAGCCTAGAGAAATGCCCCAAAAGAATTGGGGCTGCAATATTTAAGAGTATACTACTTCGTAAAAAATTCATGAATTACATCTATTACTTTATCAACTTCATCATCAAGCAATTCATAGTACATCGGCAGCCGAACCAGACAGTCAGAAAATCTATCGCAGTTAGGCAATGCCCTGCCATCCGTCTGGGTTAAGAAAAACTGACTTGTATGCAGCGCAATATAGTGAAATACCGCATGCACACCTTTCGATTTTAAATATGCAATTAAACTACTACGTTCATCTACAGACTTGCATACTAAGTAGAACATATGTGCATTATTAGTAGCCCCGAAAGGGATATTAGGTAACTCAAAATTGCCTTTATCCGCTAAAGACCGAAGTCCAGTATGATAAGCCTCCCATATAGCTTTTCTCCGATTTTGAATAACACGAAGATTTTCAAGTTGAGCATACAGATAAGCAGCGATCAATTCCGAGGGTAAAAAGGAAGAGCCAATATCGACCCAGCCATATTTATCAACCTCTCCTCGAAAAAAAGAGGAACGATTTGTGCCTTTCTCACGAATCACTTCAGCACGGCTAGTGTATTGAGTATCATTTATAGCGAGCATCCCTCCTTCTCCTGAGATAATATTTTTAGTCTCATGAAAGGAAAAAGCTCCAAATGTTCCAATGCTACCCAATGGAATATCTTTATAATATGAGTCAATAGCCTGTGCCGCATCTTCAACAATAGGTATTCTATGTTGATTTGCAATATTTACAATAGTATCCATGTCACAAGCTACGCCCGCATAGTGAACTACAACAATTGCTTTTGTTTTTGGTGTAACTAAACTCTCTATGGCAGCGGGAGAAATGTTTGGATTATCATCACAACTATCAGCAAAAACTAGCTTTGCTCCGCGCAAGACGAACGCATTTGCTGTAGATACAAATGTAAAAGAAGGTAATATAACCTCATCGCCTGGTTTTATATTCAACAATATCGCTGCCATCTCCAAGGCATCAGTACAAGATGTCGTTAGAAGTGCCTTTTTGAAGCCGAACTCTAATTCAAAGTATTCATGACATTTCTTTGTGAAAATTCCATCACCAGATATTTTCCCTGATCGCACTGCATCCGCGATATATACTAGCTCTCTACCATGCAGATACGGTTTATTAAATGGTATATTCGTCATTTAAATCGTGTCCTAAATTTATTCATCTTAAAGACTTCTCCACTCTCAGTCAAAACACTGTTAAGCTGAAGTAATCCTTCACCGCAGACAACTACGGGGTTACCATTTTTTGTTTTAAAAATAATCTTTCCTGGCATCCTATTTTCTATATGTACATCCGCAACTGCAGAAGCCGATTGAACTCGAAGTAGTTGGTTATCTACAGTTGTAGTTGCTCCTAAATATGGAAATCCTACACAATTAATAAAGTGCTCAATATCAACCGCTCTCTGAGACCACGTAATTTTGTAATCCTCATCATCGCGCCATAAGCTGTAACTGGCTTCTGCATGAGACTGCGGTAAAGTAATTAATGTTCTTGAATTGATCTTTAAAATAATAGTCTTCACTAAGCTAGCATATAACTCAGATACAGTATCAATCATCTCACCAATTGATACTGGATAGCTAACCGAAATAGACTCTTGGTGGTATATATCACCTACATCGTATTCTGATGCTCCAACTAACGCCGTAACCCCTACTTTTGCCTCTCTGTTCAAAAGTGCATTTACCAAAGGAGCAAATCCTCGATACTTTGGCAAAAGAGAGTCATGGAAAACAATTATTTTATTTTCATTCACATTTCGAATCATTCTCTGCCAACCCGCAGCAATTATGTAGTCATATTCTGAGTCTGGCTCTGATGGATATATGTGATATGGAATTTTACTTTTAATACATAGAGTCACCATGTCATTTGAATAGTCGTTAGCCACATTTGCATCACGCCCAATTATTACTTCAACATGTAAGCCTGCTTCTATAAACTCCACGGCTCCTACTAAAGTCAGATATCCTTTCTTCCCAGTTAAATAGAGTCTGATCGCTGATGAAATCATCGCACTTCCTAATAAATGAAACTTCACACTATATCTCGTATTATTTAAATAATACGAGATATACAAAAAGATAGTTTAATTAATAATTCATTATATGCTTCTCGCCGTTCTATTTGGGGTAAGCCATAGAACTCGAAAGAAAACTAAAAATATCGCAAATAAAATACCCAGTACTATACTTAGCATAATAATGATCATTCGCTTAGGCTTTGACTCTCGCTCTGGAGGTACCGCAGCATCCAACACTTGAATTACCGACCCATCATTCGCTTCATCTAGGCGCGCAATCTCGAATTGTTTAGCAAGCATTTCCATTAGCACTTCGTTGTATTTTACTTCCCGTAACGCTCTTATATATTCCAATCCTGCACCAGGCGCAGCCGAACGCGGTAAAAATGCTTTATCATCATCGGACTGATTACCCAACATTTGTGCTAGTTGTGTACGTAATCCACTTAGTGCAGCTTTCTCTCGTTGAAACTCGGGATTTTCCTCTGTCATACCTTGACGCATACCAGATATCAGTACAGTTTTTGCCGCAATCTCTGCGCGAAGACTTGCTACCGCTTCAATAATTACCTTTCCTTGAGCTTCCAGCTGCAAAATACCTGTTCGCGCCTGAACCGCCACCAACTTTGCTTCCGCACTGGTCAAATGTTCTTTAGTCGACATCATTTGGCGCTCAAAATATAATCTACGCTGCGCCGTTACTCCAATCGCGAGCGTACTACTAACTTGTCGAAGCGCCACAACATAGGCATTCGCCATTGCTGCCGCACGTTTTGGATCCTCGTCATCTACCTTGATCGTTATTAGGGTATCTTTACCCGCAGATACATCCGTTATATCTCTCAATTTTCGGATGGTATCGTCACGACCCGTCGCTTTATAGAGTTTTTCCAGATCAAACTGCTTGATCAACTTCTCAGCCACAGTACGACTCTTAATCATACTGACGTAAATTTCATTCGGGCTTTTCAAACCCAGTGCCGCCCCAGCACCTCCTGCAAGCCCCCCAAGCTGCGATAACATTGCAGATGCAGTAGATTGTTGCTGCTGAGGAGGCAGAATAACAACTTGCCCCGTATATACATTAGGTAACAGCAAAGCAACCACGACTGCTGCCATTGTCACTACGCCTGTCACCGCAGCAATTAAACGGCGGTCTAACCAAAGTGTTTTAATGAGATCAGATAACGAGATTTCCTCATTACGCATTTCTGGTTCGCGTTCTGTTAGGTTGGTCATTTTAATCTCTTACTTAATTGTCTTAAGCGCAGCCGCACCTAAAGCAAATTGGTAAATAATTTGCGACCAATCCTTCAACTCGCGCATCCATGAAATTTTATTGAAGTCTTCAGGCACGACAATTGTGTCCCCTGGCATAACCTCAGTTCCACGGAATCCGCCAAAGAAGCCAGCATTCCGACTGTTATGTACCGAACCATCAGCACGAATCACAAATGTGTCATTTTCATCAGCGGTACGAGTAGCACCACCCGCTTGAGCGATATAATCGGTAAGACGTTTGCTAGACTTATGAATGTAGGCATTTTGGCTATAAACCGAACCTTGCACCAAAACAAACCCTGGCTTAGCCGGTATATAGAGACGATCGCCATCTTCCAAAGGTAAATCGGGAAGCTGCTCCAATCCACGTGCATCCGTAGGCATTTCCAATACGATACGTCCAGTTACTGGTGTTCTACGAAGCTTAGCTACCAATGCTTGTTGGGCTTCCTGATCCGCCTTTAACGTGGCTTGTGCTTCTGCAGAAATAGCGCTACTCGCTTTCTGCGAGGCTGATCGCTGAACTTCCTGTTCCAGACGATCAGCCAATTCTTGTAGCTTGACCTCCTGCATCTTACGGGCAGATTCTCGATTGAGCTCTGCCCCAAAAAGATATGCGCTGTTTGTAAGCCCACCTACACGACCGACTAGTTGACGCAGCGTTTCGCCTGCTTGGACACGATATACACCAGCATTTGCCACTTCCCCTTCCAAGCGAACAAAGCGAGTCTGTTTTTCTGACGGGGCTACAATATCGCGTTTAGAAAAAACAGTTATCGTATCACCTGGCTGCAGCAAAACATTTTGTGTTGGATCGCGATCCAATACTGCTTTGCCTAAATTGAAAGGAACGAGATCAGTGGATAAATCCCTCGCTTGACGTTCAATAACGGCATAATCCCAATTCACCTCAAGATTATTGCGGCTCAATTCCTCACGGAATTTGCTTTGCCCTGTTTTTGCGTTGGACTGACCTATTGACGCCATATCTTCAGATTGATACTTACTTGTGCTAGTGCGGCTATTGTCTGCGTCATTACCAATCAGCTGACCAGCCATCACATCACTATCCGCTTGGCTATTAGCATTATTAGATAAGGGGTTTTTAATTCCATTACTACTGTTCTGCGAACCACTCATTGACCGAGCTAAGGGCATTTGATTTGATGTATTCGAATCAATCAATGGCGTAGCAGCTAACCAGCTCTGACTTTGCCCACTGCGATTTCGACTGACCCAATAGTCAGGCACAATTAAGGCATTGCGATCTGGAATTACATCGCTAACACGCATACCTTCACGCCATGGAAAACGCATAGGTTGCGCAACATTCCCATGAAGGGTAATTGAATTTTCCAGGCGCGGAGACACTGCATATACATTGACTACATCGCCATCTTGTACAGAGTTAGCCAACTCACTGGCATTCAGCTGAAACTCAGCCACTTTACGAGCCTGTCGCTCAGAGATGCGCTCTACTGTCACTTTCTGCCCTGCAGCTGCGGTAGATAAACCACCGGCCCAATCCAAAAGATCTTTCAAAGAATTATTAGGCTTGGCTTCATATACAGCGGGGCGATTGACACTGCCATACACAGCGACTTGCTTGCCTACAGAAGGGATATAGATCACATCTCCCGGCAACAAACGGGCATCATTAGATTTATCACCAGATACAATCAAGTCATATAAATCAAAAGTTGTGACTACTTTGCCACCGCGCTTTAACTGAATAGCACGCATCGAACCATTTGCAGAAGGTCCACCTGATGCGAATAAGGCATTCACCAATGTACTTAACGAACTAACAGTGTAACTACCCGGGCGCTTGGCTTGACCAACCACAAAAATCTGAATAGAGCGTAATTGCCCCATGCTGACCGTGAGATCAAAATTCTTATAGATTCGTCCGACAGCTGATTTAATTAGCGGGACAACCTCTTCGTAATGCAGACCGCCAACATTCAGATTACCTACTTTAGGGATGAATATGGACCCGTTCCGACCAACTACGGCGGTGACATCAATATCCACTTGGCCCCAGCCACGTACAAGTAACTCATCCCCCGGCCCAACCACATAGTCTGCCGTTACCGGCACTCCATCTAAGGGGGCAAAAGTGCTAGGTACCCCCTCAAACATGTCTTGTCCAAAAATTGGTAGATTTTGTCCTGTTGTAATGGCGACTAAATTCTGAAATTCATTCGGTTTGACTGGCTGTGAAAGAAGCCGCGATCCAATTTCTTCGACAGACCGGTCACTGCGTGCGGTATCCGACCTATTCTTACTTATCAACGCATTATTAAATGCAGTAGGCTTAGATGCCGGTAACCCACTGGCATCCCGTACATTGCCCCGACCGTTGTCTCGACCAAGCCCCTGCATACCTGCTGGCAAAGCATAATTGCCACCTATATCTTCTGCCTGAGCAAGGGAAGACAGTACAGCGAGAATCAGCAATGGCGCTGCGTGGCGCAGGTATTTCGGAAACATCATGTGGCGGCCAGTCAAGATTAATTAAAAATGAATATACAAAAACAGAAGAATAGTGCCGCGCTGAAGGTTTACAAGAAAGCCACAACTCGACGGATAATAAACGCTATACCACGCTTGCGATGAAGCGGTCATTACAAATGATGCACCACTATTTCAGCAAGACCTCACAGCCATCTAGCGTAAAAAGTGATCTATCTTGGTTCAGCTAAAGAAACAGCGAGAAAAACTCAAAGACTGCTCCCAAAAAGGGTCGCATGATACCTGAGAGTACACCTGTTGCCATCAAGCCTAGAAGGATAAATATGCCGTAAGGCTCAATTTTGGCAACGAAATTTGCTTCCCTATTGGGTAGCAACGATACAAGAATTCGTCCACCATCGAGTGGCGGAAGAGGCAATAAGTTCAAAACAAGCAGTGCAACATTGATTTGGACACCAGCCTGAGCCATATAAAACAAAGGCTCTTGATATATTGACCCTGCTAGCGCACTAGGCAGCTTCAGTACAAATACCCAGCTTAACCCCATAAGGAAGTTCGATGCAGGGCCGGCTGCTGCCACCCACAACATGTCTGACTTGGGGTTCTTCAGATTGCGGTAGTCAACAGGTACTGGTTTAGCCCAGCCAAATAAAAATCCACCCAACATCAGGGCAAGCGCAGGCACCAACAAAGTACCGATAGGATCGATATGCCTAAGCGGATTAAGGCTAAGCCTACCCATCATTTCAGCAGTGCGGTCACCCAGGCGCTTAGCCGCATAACCATGGGCAGCTTCATGCACCGTAATCGCAAACAACACCGGCAAGGCGTATATCGCGATTTTTTGGATTAAATTCCAGTCATCCACGTCTTGGTTCCAGTGACAAAATCTACTTACAAAGCAAGTTATGCGAACTCGACAGGATACTTCATTTACTCCGCAACGTAGCCTTGGGGATTACGAGATTGCCAACGCCAACTATGCGCACACATAGCCTCCAGCCCTAGTTCAGCGCACCAGCCGATTTCCCGCATGGCTGCATCAGGGTCTGCATAACAGGTGGCAATATCACCAGGACGGCGGGATGTGACTTGGTATGGTATGGGCCGACCGCTTGCTGTTTCGAAGGCTCTGATCATTTCCAACACGGAGTAGCCTGTGCCCGTACCCAGATTCAAAGTCAGCAGGCGCGGCTTTGACAGTAGCGCCTCCAAAGCACGCAAATGGCCAAGTGCGAGGTCCATCACGTGGATATAGTCACGTACACCCGTACCATCGGGAGTGGGGTAGTCATTCCCAAATACAGACACCACTTCTCGCCGCCCACCAGCCACTTGGGCAACATAAGGCATTAGATTATTCGGAATACCGCTAGGGTCTTCGCCAATCTCGCCACTGGGGTGCGCGCCAACCGGGTTGAAATAGCGCAATAAAGCAATGCCCCAATCCGCTTGAGCATGATGGTGATCACGTAGGATCTCTTCCACCATAAGCTTGCTACGGCCATAGGGGTTGGTAGGGCTGGTGGGAAAGTCTTCACGAATTGGTACCGTCGCTGGGTCGCCATACACGGTAGCAGATGAACTGAATACCAGGGTTTTAACCTTACGCCGCGCCATCACCCGCAAAAGCGCCAAACTGCCATTGACGTTGTTGTCGTAATAGTCGAGTGGTTTCTCCACTGACTCACCCACAGCCTTCAAACCGGCAAAGTGGATCACCGCGTCAAAAGCATGCTCAGCAAAGACACTCTCCAGCGCAATCTCATCGCGTACGTCTAACTGGTGGACCACTATGGGTTGACCCGTAAGCCGGGACACCCGATCAAGCGAGATGGGTTTGCTGTTGCAATAGTTATCTACCACAACTACTTGATAACCGGCTTCAAGCAAGACAAGACAGGTATGAGACCCGATATAACCGGCACCGCCAGTAAGCAGGACTTTCTTCATTAAGATACTCCTAAACCAAAAACACTCGGATCACCAGCGCCAAGCCGTATCAGCACCGGGTCATCATCCGTCAAATCGATTACCGTGGTCACACCAGCACCACAATGGCCTGCATCCACCACAGCATCGACCTCGTGTTCAAGGCGCTCGTTGATTTCCCAACCCTCGGTAGGCGGCCACGCTTCACCGGGCAACAACAAACTTGAGGAAAGCAAAGGTTCACCCAACGCTTCCAATAAAGCATGAGCCACTGCATTGGATGGCACCCTCAGGCCAATGGTGGAACGTTTGGCGTGCATCACCCTGCGTGGTACTTCGCGGGTAGCCTGCAGGATGACGGTATACGGACCCGGCATGGCGCTCTTCAAATAGCGGTATTGACGATTATCGACTTTGGCGTAGGCCGCCAGCTCCGATAGATCGCGGCAAACCAGCGTGAAGTGATGCTTATCATCCACTTGGCGAATGCGCCGAATACGTTCAAGCGCATCTTTGTCACCTAATTGGCAGCCAAGCGCAAAACAGGACTCTGTAGGGTAGACGATGACACCGCCGGAACGAATGATCTCAACAGCTTGGTTGATAATGCGCGGCTGGGGATTATCTGGATGGATGGGAAGGTAATAGGCCATGTCGGCTCAGATTGTGCAACGCAGCGCCTATTGGCTCAAGACGTTCTAGGCTAACAAGCAACTGACTGCGACCAAAATCAGGCAGTATCCCACACGCTATCGCTTATCCAACGCTGCCATATCGGCATGGGGCCCACCGGCATATCAGGCAAGATACCGGGCTCACGCGCACCTTCGCCAGTAGCGTGGTAGTCAGAACCCGCAGACGCCAATAAACCATGCTTTTCGGCCAATTGGGCATAACGCTCGAAATCTACGGGATTATGGCTGCCCGAAACCACTTCAATACCCTCGCCACCCGCAGCTTTAAACTCGTCGATGAGTTCGCCCATGGTTTGACGGCCAAATTCATAACGTCCCGGATGGGCGATCACGGCCACCCCACCTGCCGCCCTTATCCACCCTACCGCATCCGGCAAGCTAGCCCATTGGTGTGAAACATAACCAGGCTTACCACGTGCCAGATAGCGCTTGAATACGCCTTTCATATCCTTGGCCAAACCGCGTTCGATCAGATGCCGGGCGAAATGGGCGCGGCCTATCATTTCCGGGTTATCGGCAAATTTACGCGCGCCTTCCAGCACACCAGATACCCCCACCGATGCCAGTGCTGCATCCATGCGTACCGCACGCTCATCACGGCCATGCCTCACACTGGCCAAGCCCTCCAGCAAGATGGGATGAGCGGGGTCAAACCCCAAGCCAATGATATGTAAAGTGTGCTTACGCCAACTGACTGACACTTCAACACCGGGCAGAAATTGCATGCCCAGCTTGTTTGCCTCGTCTGCCGCATCTGCCAGACCCCGCACATCGTCATGGTCGGTGAGTGCGAATAACTTGCAGCCACGGGCGTGGGCACGCGCCACGACCTCACGGGGCGGCAACATACCGTCAGAGATATTTGAATGGGCGTGCAGATCAACGGGCAACATGGTGATTCCTCCAATAAGCGAGTTTATCAGAGCACGCCTCTCCCCCCAGTTTAGCCACACCTTGGCGAGGTGCTGGCAAGAAAATTGATTTGCAAACAAGGCGATCCAGCATGCCCCTATTCTTTTGCAAAGTAACACCAAACTCGTCCCAGCATTGCCTAGAATTTACTGAAGTCACAGCAATTGTGATGCGACAAGTCTAATCAGAGGCGCCCTAAGAAACCTGTTTACGATCTTACTGCGCAGCTGTGATCAGCGCTCATGTGCTGCTCGAAATCCTCATGTACCAAAGTACATGCCGGTTTCTGTGCTGTACTTCACCCTGCTGACAGCTGCTCGTGATAGATCGGAAACAGGTTCTAAGCTGCCTTGCCTGCATTTACTGCACAACAGGAAACAAGCATGACCTCCCTACAACGCTGGCTTGCTACCCCCATGGTGCTCGCACCGACACTCCTGAACCCCTCCATGGCACAGAGTACAGATGGCTCACTCGTGATGATCGGCGGCGCACTCCGCTATGACAACGCCGAAGTCTGGCAACGGGTAGTGACACTAGCTGGTGGCCGAGGGGCAAAAATCGCCGTATTTGGTACGGCTGCTGAAAACCCAATGCGCTCTGCCACCAATGCCATCGCTGCTTTGAACAAAGCGGGGGCTGAAGCCTTTTTTGTGCCAATAGGCTTGAGGCAGATCGACATTGACTACAAGGCGGCCGTACACAGTCCACAACTGGTCAAGCAGGTAGCTTCGGCCAATGGCATCTATTTTACGGGGGGTGACCAGCTACGCATTGTCCAGGCGCTTTATGACGACAAAGGCCGCAATACTCCCGTTTTGGATGCCGTCTGGGCTGTATATCGCAAGGGCGGCGTCATTGCGGGTACATCGGCGGGTGCCGCCGTTATGTCGACCAGCATGTTTGGCGACCCGAAAGACCCGCTGACCATGCTGAAAAATGGTATGTACGAAGGCAAGGAAACTGCCCGCGGCCTCGGTTTCATCGGGCCCGACGTCTTTGTGGACCAGCACCTGCTCGTCAGAGGCCGTTTCGCCCGGATGCTTCAGATCATGCAAATGTGGGGCTACCAACAAGGCGTCGGCATCGACGAGAATACAGCAGTAGTGATGCGCGGCCTTGATGCGGAAGTCATCGGTTATCGCGGGGCTCTGGTGGTAGACCTGAGCGAGTCAAGCAGCGACAACAAGCTGCCTGCCTTCAATATCCGTAACGCCAAGCTCAGTTATCTGGACCATGGCGATCGGTACAACTTCGGCAGCAAAACACTGACACCCGCCCCTTCCAAAGCCACCGAACCGCGGGTGGACCCCAACGATACCAACTACACACCCTATTACCAGACCCGCAATTTTGCGCCCAATATTCTCGGCAACAGCACCGTGGTCGAGGTAATGAGCAACCTCATCGACAATACTCACCAAGAGACAATTGGCCTGGCCTTTGGTGATCCAAATGACGAAAAACCGGAACTCGGGTTTGAGTTCCGGTTCCGCAAGGGAAAAGACAGCATGGGCTGGTATGCCGGCAGCGCAGCCGGTGAAGACTATACGGTCGCTAATATCTACGTTGACGTGACACCGGTACATTTCAACCATCCACTCTACCGGCCCTATTGAAACGAAAACCCTGGCTTATACGCTACCACCCAACAATGCCAAAATGGCTTCTGTCTTTTGTTGCATCAAGGAGATGTCCCCTCGCGACTCGACATTAAGCCGTACTACCGGCTCGGTATTGGATGAGCGCAGGTTAAAGCGCCAGTTGGTAAATTCAAGGCTGATGCCATCCGTACGGTCGATCTGGATAGCTAGAGGCGCATAGTGAGCTTCCACGCGGGCAATAGCAGCCTCGGCGTCTTCCAAGCGCCGATTGATTTCACCGGAGGATGGAAAGCGAGCAATACGCTCGCTGACCATACTCGACAACGGTTGTTGTTTGACGGAAAGCAACTGGGCTACCAGCAGCCACGGGATCATGCCGCTATCGCAATAGGCAAAATCGCGAAAATAATGGTGTGCGCTCATCTCACCGCCATAGACCGCATCCTCCAGCCGCATACGTTCCTTGATAAAGGCATGACCGGTCTTGCATAGGACCGGTGTACCCCCTGCCGATTCGACCACTTCGATCGTATTCCAGGTCAAGCGGGGATCGTGAATGATTTTCTGCCCAGACTTGCGTTGCAGGAACGCCTCGGCCAACAAGCCAACGATGTAATATCCTTCGATAAATTCACCGCGCTCATCAAACAAGAAACAACGGTCGAAGTCACCATCCCAGGCAATCCCCATGTCGGCGTGGTGCTTACGTACAGCATCAGCCGTATCGGCACGATTTTCTGGTAGCAATGGGTTGGGAATACCATTGGGGAAATGGCCGTCGGCTTCGTGATGCACCTTGATGAACTCGACCGGCACCTTGAGACGAGCAAATTCAGTTTCGATCTGATCGATAACGTGGCCAGCTGCGCCATTGCCGGCATTGACCACCAAGCGCAATGGCTTGAGCTTGGCTGGGTCGATATAAGTCAGCAGGTGGGCCACATAGCCATCAAGAATGGACTGCTGACGCAAACTGCCGCGCTGCCCGGGTGCTGGGAACACCATTGACTCAGCCAAGTTACGTATTGCCACCAAACCCGTATCGCCACTAATAGGTTGTGCTCCCCTACGCACCAGCTTCATGCCGTTGTAGTCCATGGGATTATGGCTGGCCGTCACCTCAATACCACCATCCACATCAAGGTGGAAGGCGGCAAAATAGACTTCCTCCGTCCCCACCATACCAATATCGATGACATCAACCCCCGCATCCATCAAGCCATTGGCCAGCGCCTGCTTGAGTGACTCGCTACTCAGCCGTACATCGCACCCCAGCACCACCCGTTTGGGTTGCAGGTGGGCGGCATAGGCACGGCCAACACGGTAGGCAATCTCTTCATTGAGTTCGTCGCCAAGGCGACCGCGAATATCATAGGCCTTGAAACAGCTGAAGGATCGAGTCATTGCGGATCAAATAGGTTAGCAGTGGAAACAAATGTGGGCAGACAAGATACCCACTGATCATGGATTGATAACAGCGTTAACGGCGACCGTAGGTATCTTCAAAACGAACGATGTCATCCTCGCCCAGATAAGCGCCCGACTGTACCTCGATCAACTCCAGCATCAGCTTGCCTGGGTTTTCCAAGCGATGGGTTGTACCCAAGGGGATGTAGGTGGACTGGTTTTCGCTCAGCAGGCTGACCGTTTCACCGCAAGTCACTTTGGCGGTGCCACTCACCACAATCCAATGCTCGGCACGGTGGTAATGCATCTGTAATGACAAGGCCGCTCCGGGTTTCACTTCAATGCGTTTGACCTGGAATCGACCACCAGCGTCAATCCCTTCGTAGCTACCCCAGGGCCGATACACCTTGCGGTGGGTGGCGCATTCGCTACGTCCATTGGCTTGCAGGACCTCGACGATCTTCTTGACTGACTGGGCCTTATCCTTATGGGCGACAAGGACTGCATCGGCCGTCTCAACAATCACCAAGTCCTGCACACCCACTACCGCTACCAATCGACTACCCGCATGTACCAGACAGTCATGGCTATCTTCCATCACCACATCGCCCACCAACGCATTGCTGTTGGCATCTTTGGGCAGGATGTCGGCCAGGGCAGCCCACGAACCAATATCACTCCAACCGATATCCGCAGCGACTACCGCACCTAGCTGGGTATGCTCCATCACGGCGTAATCAATCGAATCGCTAGGACAGGCTTCAAACGCCGCCTTGTCCAAACGGGTGAAATCAAGATCCTGCTCAGCGCCGGCCACCGCCGCTTCAATCTTTTCCAGCATCGCCGGTTGCAAGCGTTTTAACTCAGCCAGAAAAGCATCCGCACGGAACAGAAACATGCCGCTGTTCCAATAATGATCACCCGCGTCGAGCATTGCTTGCGCACGTTCGCTATTAGGTTTCTCAATAAAACGTTGAATCGCATGCAAGCCACCCGCTGTAGCTTCTCCACGTTGGATATAGCCATAACCCGTATGGGGGGAGTCGGGCACGATACCGAATGTAACCAGCTTGCCTGCCGCCGCGGCTGGGAGCGCTTGCTCTATACAGGCATGAAAGGCCGGCTGGTTATGAATTTCATGATCGCTGGCCAGTACCAACAGAATCGCTTCGGCATCGGATTGCAATGCCAGAAGCGCACCGGCGGCAATGGCCGGGGCCGTATTACGGGCAGCAGGCTCCAGCACCATATGAGCGGGCTTAACACCGGTAGCACGACATTGTTCAGCCACCATAAACCGGTGCTCTGCATTCGTGACCAAAATAGGTGCACCGGCGTGCGATGGAATTCGAGCCAGGGTTTGTTGCAGTAAGGAGGTTTCGCCTGTCAGAGCCAGAAACTGCTTTGGATAGGCGCTGCGCGACAAAGGCCAAAGCCGGGAACCACTCCCACCACAAAGCACCAGAGGAACCATGGGCATCAAGATTTTCTCCAACTTTATTATTGACTGATGTTACGCAGTAGCTGCGAGAAGCAGCTGTAACTGATCATAAGCCGCGCGGGAGGCGTTGATCAGTAACTTGCGGCAAAGTGCGAATGGGTTCTTCTGCGTCTTGATGCTCAGGCATTCA
>NZ_PDZH01000064.1 GCF_002735695.1 Chitinimonas sp. BJB300 | reverse complement strand
TTTACGATCCACGCTTCCTTCCCACGCTCGGTCGCCCTCACGCAGTTGCGCTTCACTTCGTTCGCTGTGATCAACTTACGGCGGGACTTCCACCCGCAGGAGTGCGCCCATGCTGGGCGCACATAAACAAAGCCGCCTTGATGGCGGCGGCTTTGCGGTGCGACGGTTAGCCACGCGGAGGCGTCGGTGGGGTCGGCTGCTGCTTCAAGACGCTGACGGCAGTTCGCCGGTCGGTTTCGTTACAGTTGCCCGTATGTGCCCCACTAACCCGGCAACTGTTCACATCCCAGTACAAGGTCATCTTTAGCGTGGGAGAAATCACTTCCATACGCAAACTACTGCCTGGTCCGAACTCTAGATCAGCGTCTCCACGCGTCTTCACTTGGCCTTGCAGATAAACCACCAACTCACGGTTGCCATCCCAATACCGGGAATGGGCCTGATCCGACTGACCACTGTAAATAGCGGGGGGCGTTGGTGTTTGTGGGGGCAGCGCTTCCATAACCATCAGTCATCTCCTTAGTATTATAAACGGGGCACTTACTCATGCCCCCTCTTGTCGTCCTACATCGTGGAAACTAAAAATTGGGTACACAACGGCATCCTCAAAAGAACCGGCCATTGCCGTCAAAACCAATATTCAACTTCATAAACCAATTGCGCTCCCTGGCCTGGAACTGATTCAACGGGCTTTGCTCCAGATCTCTTCCGCTGGCCACTCCCATATAAAGCGTCGAGATTTGGGAAGGACGCCAGCTATACATCAGCTGCCAATCGCGCGCCTGCTCCTTGGCCGGTCGATTGGGATTGCTATACCGCGCCAATTCCCGATCCACCTGCCAATCCCGCACAATCGCACGCAGATAGCTACGTTCATTCAAGAAGAAGTAGCTGCGCAAATCCAAGGCGCGCTCGGTAAAAGTGGTTTCGCCATTGTTTGCCAAACGCGTACCCGAAGCGCTGAATTCAAACCGCAGTGCGTTGCTGGGCATCCAGCTATTGCTCAACTTCAGGAGGCGCTGCCTCGCTTGGCGGACGTTATCGCGGTCGATTTCACCGCTGAACACACCATGCAATGAGAGCTTCAGACTATCTATCGGTGTGGCATCCAATGCCCACTCAATGCCGCTCCGATTGAACATCTGCCCCCGATAACGCCCCGCCCGACTCATCAACCATGCAGTAGCCTGGGTTTGTCCTTGCCCGCTGCCAGATATCGCCAGTTGCGCCACCCTGTCCTGTAGCTCACCGTTCAAATCATGGCGAACCCAATAATCCGTCTCTAAACCAGCGCGGTATAGGAAAGCATTGTCGTCAAACAAGAAATCGCGCCGGACAAAACCATTCAGTTTGCGGAAATTGATGCGGGGCATATAACCAAGATCAGCACGAAAACCCGGGCTCACCTGTTGCCTGTCGACACTTGCCGACCAATCACCCTCGCGGTAGCCCAACCGGAAAAAACTCGCAAAGCCATTGCTGCGTGTGCCGTTTGGGTCATCGGTAGTGGAACTCAACACGCTGCTATCGAGTTTGAATCGAGCATTCAGCTGCGCGCTGCCGTCCACTCCCACCACATGGTTTTGATAGCCCGATGATTGCCGCCCCAACACACTGACTGCCACCTGACCAATGCTATCGAATTGATGCCGATACCGTAGGGCTAGGTTGTCACTGTCCAACTTCGTGCCATCGGTAGCCCGGTACTCGGTCAGGTTCGAACCACTCAACCCTGACAACACCAATGTTGTCTGCGTATCACGTGCATACAACATCGCCATATCGCCGCCGACAAAACTGAATCGGCCAAAGACTGCAGCGTCTGGTGCACCAATATTGCGCGAGTAAAACGGCCGCTGAAATTGCAGGAATGAGTTACTCGCATCTACAAAAAACGGCCGCTGCTCGGGGTTGTCGAAGACATCGGCGCTGTTGTTGCTCAACCGCGTACTATCAGACTCCACCTGCGAGAAATCGGGCTTCAAAGCCAGTGCCAAACTCGCACCGCGCAGTGGACGCCAAGTCAGGTCTAGCCCCACATTGCCATCGCGCTTCTTCGGCATCGCCACGCCGTCCTCAGTACGGTAACTGCCCGTTTCCAACCAAGACACCGCCCCTTCAAACTCACTGAGCGTCAATTGCCGCTCAAGCTGCATATCCACCGGGTCGAACCGGCACACCATACAAGGCCGTGATCGATCCATCTTCTGGCTGGCCAGTACATAGTTCGCTTCCCGCGGCAGGGTACGGCGAAAATCAAATGCCCACTTCTGTTGCTTGTCTGCTGCCAAAGGCAATTGCGTCAGCGGTATGCCCATCTCTACTGAATAGCCATCCACCTCTTTCCGCGTCTCAGATTGCCAACGTGCATTCCAAGCCGAATCCTCTTCCTGGCGGGCTTCGTTCCAATGCGAGTCCATCTGCACACCAGCCGCCGACACCCAAAACAGAAACGCTTCGTTACCACCCACACCAGCAGGAGAAATCAATACCCCCACCGCATCATCACCCTGGATATTGTCGCGCTCCCTAATCCTGGCCCGTATCTTATCCGCCTCCCCCTCTTTGGCGTAAAAACGCACCCATAAGGTGTTATCCGCCACGACGTAATGCACAGTGGTATCACGCTGGGCCGGCACATTGTCGCCGGGCTCGATTTCATAGCCGAGCTTTACCTCGCGCGCATCAGCCCAGTTCACCGATGAATGAGACCACGCTGTACCACATAACACGGCGGAGACTGCACCAAACCAGAAAGGTATCTCCCAATTACCCGCCGTTATTCTCTTTATCACTACATAACCTTAATCTAAATATTTTCGGACTACCGTAGCGACGGCATCGTCCAGGCTTTGCGATGGGATATCAAGCCGGATAACATGGCTATGTGCCGCAAAACAGACACTGTCGCCATCGATAAAATATAAAATCTCGCCAAATTCACTACCAAAAGCCTGAGCAATAAAAATGCTGTAAGCTTCAAGCCGTTGTTGCAATTCGCTTTCTAATGCCGTCGAGAAAAAAACTTTTTCACCAACGATGACTGCAACCAGCGGTTGGCCAGCAGGCCGATCGACAACAAACGTATGCCAAAGGCTTTGCGGTGGGGTATTGGGCTTCCAGGTACGGAAATCAAATACCGACTTATAAATAGGCGCTTTAAAGTCATCAATTTCCGGCGCGACACTGCCAAAAGCATATTGATATTTTGGTACGAGGCAAGCGGGCACAATGGCTTGTACTCTTTGCCATTGTAAGTACAGTGGCAAATAATCCCCGCACAATCCATACATGCCCGCCTTGGCACTGGCCTGCGGAATATTATTAATATGGCTGCGTAATACATCTTCCAATTCAGTTTGCAGAATACGGGTATTTTCTTTACTTTGCGTCAATGTTTTAGCATTGATCAGGGCGCGGTTAAGACAAACCTTTGCATTCAACATTGGCTGCTGCCAGTTCGTGTCATTGAAATTCAAATTACAGCAGCCATCTTCACCCAACTCCAGATAAGCCTTTTCAACCACATCGGCCATATCCAGCGTTGCGATGTTGGCATTCCCTTCGCTAAGCCGGCTCAGCGAAGCACTAATAACATCACCACTATCCCGAGAAGTCAGTGCAATAAGCATGATACCTCCTAATTATTAAACAAGGACCAAAGCCGTATTTGATGAATAAACATTGCGTACATCAACACTCATTTTCCGATAGAGCGCAAACACCCAGCTTGGCGAGTCACCAATTAATTTCAAACATTTGTCCAATTCCGCCACCCGGAATCCGCGGGCACATTTAGCAATTAGCTCCGCAGCCTCTGTACGCAATTGCGGGTCATCGCTACTCGCATACAATAATCGATAGAAATGGAACAAACCAAAATAGATAAATACGGCATGCGTAAACGCGTTATAAGGAATAGGGTTTCCTGTCCAGGGTGAAACCGGCCGCATCATTGCGGTTTGCTCATAACCAACAAAACTCCCTTGCCGGTTCTCATACATCGCAAGGAAGTTATGCAATGACTCATGAATCAGCGCATCAGCCAGATCAACCACACGTGTTTTTGGCAGATGAGGGTTGAGTAGACGTATTTCCCCGATATCCCGTGGGTCAGTCTCTGCCGCAGTTACATCGCCTTCTGTGCAGCGAATGCGGATTGCCCGTGTCACGCTGCGTATCATTGCACCCGCAGTGCCGGCTACCTTATTAACCATCGCCATTGCTGCATGCAGCTTTTCCAATGTCAGTGCGCGGTCGGCGTCGCTCATTTGGCCGGGAGGGCGGCACAGTACGCTGCTTTCAGCTTCAATACGGCGGCAATGCACACTATCAAAATCTATTTCAATTTCACCACCTAGCAGATATTCAGGCGAAATCGTCCTTGTTTGTAATTCACTGGCATGGGCAAAATAGGCGCGCAATGTTTCCTTGCAATCGTCCAACCCCAATGTACTACCTGACAACGAAAAAATCCGGCAGAGGTGAGGGGCAAGCAGGGCCTTATTCAATGCTTGTTCGGTCAGCCCTGCAGGCATCAGCACAGGGTTATCCTGCGATGTATCGCTTTGAACAATCCAGCTGGCCTCTTTCAACCAGTGGGTCAATTGCAATACATGCTCATCCAGAATATCGCAAGCAAATGGCGGTGTATTTGTCGGCCATTGCAACAAGTAATAAATTTGAGTAGTGCTCATGGCAAGCCCCTGCGTCTATTTAATTGCACGTGAATTACGGATACGATTTTTCAATTGTTCTGATGGTCGGAATGGTGATCAAATTCAATACATCTTCTTCGAACACCATACCGAGCCACATAGACTCAACGCACTCGATTACTGACTAAAATCAGGCGTCAAAACCGTTGTCATTACTGATACCCAACAACACACCGGTTTGTGTCGCAGCAGCCAAAATATTTTGTTGTTGCTGCTGTTGCTGCTGTTGTTGCTGAGCACGCGCCAGCTTTACATCGCTAAAATCAACAATGGCTTCAATTTTGGCAATATGTGAGCCTGCCTTGATATCGTGGGCAGCCATTGCAGGGGTAGCGCTCATTACAGCAGCAGCTAATAGGGCGGACAGAGTCATTTCTTTTTTCATGATTTACTTTCTTATATGATTAGTCTGGTTATTTAAAATTAAGCATCAAAACCGTTGTCATTGCTGGTACCCAACAAAACACCTGCTTGTGACGCAGCAGCCAAAATATTTTGTTGCTGTTGTTGTTGCTGCTGTTGTTGCTGAGCGCGAGCCAGCTTTACATCGCTATAATCAGCAATGGCTTCAATCTTGGCAATATGCGAACCGGCTTTCATCTCGTTAGCCGCCATTGCAGGGGCAGCGCTCATTACAGCAGCAGCCAATAGAGCGGACAGGGTCATTTCTTTGTTCATGATTTTCTCTTCCATTTAAGTTGGCCTTATTGGCCGGGGTTATTTAGCTATTTAACGTTGGCGTCTTGTCGCTTTCGTTAGGACAGATTATTCCCATAACGACGCATCGCAACCAGCTGTTAACTCTTACAGGCGCAAATAGGAAATCAGGACGAATGCCGATGAATACAGGCTAGTGGGGTGGCTTACTTCAAGATTAAAAAAAAAGCCCCGCCAAAGGCGGGGCAAGTAAGTCTCACACTCTAAAACATCAGGCTGGTACAGACACCAACCCTTAATTAACTGCAAAAAAATCCTTAAGCGGCTTTCGTAGTTGGATGATCCACAACTGGGTAGCGGGCTCCGAACCCGGGCCGATTTGGAATTTTACATCGGTCAGCCTGACCTTACTATCGAGCAACACACCTTCCTTATCAACAAAATAGGCTTCAGGGTCATCCTCCACCCCATTCATACGGGCTTTCACACCAAAATCATTGTCACTGATCACTGCCAGTTCATTGGCCTCCGCCAGCTTACCCGCCTTGCCAACAATCGCCAGCCCTTCGGACTTCTCTGGCTTCCAGCCCAGTTCACGTAAATCGAAAAGAGGTATCTTCCTGGCCATTCTCAACCCGGCAGAGACATTTGTTGCAATCGCATCACTATTCTTGACCAAGGCCAAGTCATTGGCGTAGCCATACTCCAGGGCTTTACCATTGGCCAGCGTCAAGCCCGTCAGATCCTGTGCCGCACTGATATCAACGAGGTAGACCACGTTACGCAGCTGTTTGTTCCGGGCCTTACCCTGTTCAATCAACAAAAAATGCGTTTCATCGATGGCGACCAGGTCGCCAATCTTGGCATTACCCTTTTTTTTGTAGACGGGGCCATCATGCGGATAAGCAAACATCTGGGTTGCACCGCTCTTGGGGTCCAGCGTCACGATACGTAAAAACTGGGCGGTCCCCTTTGTTTCGTTATTGATATCGAGCGTACTTTGCATGATCGCCACCACCTTACCCCCAGGCGTGACGGCAATGCCTTCAAATCCACGGTTGGGCTGACGTTGGGCCAATATCTCGGGTAGTCCCATGCCAGGAGAGTACCGCTGCGTCACCTCGCCAGACTGACTGTTCACCTTTGCAATAAAAGGCCCGTATTCATCTGAAATCCAAAGATTGCCCGCTTTGTCGAAGTCGATTCCTTCCGGGTCCAGACCAAGGCTGTCAAACCGCAGCGGCTTCAAATCATCGCCTAATGGAATTTCCCCGGAAAACCCACTGCTGCCCGGGCCGGTAGGCCGCCCGCTGATAGCCTTGCCGTTTTGCTTGAGTGCGATGCTCGACACCAGCTTGGCTGACCCCGTCCGCTGCACATTGATGAACCCAACGCGAGGCGCAAAGTCCGGGGTCAGGAAAACCTTGGACGCCAGGACTTTTTCGCCGGCTTTGATCAAAGGGGCATCGGTATTCGGGCCACGATCGGTTACCGCCAAGAAGTTCAGGGATGCATCCTTGCCATAATCCTGAAAGCGCAAGCCTGAGCCATAAGAAGGCGGCAGGCCTTGCGGAAATTTGTCGCCGAACCTGCCGGAGTAGGCAAGGTACTCTGCAGGCGGTATCTGCAGTACATAGCGCGCCACCCCCATCACATTGGCATGCTCGGAAGGCTGCATCTCAGCAGCATCCACCCTAGTTATCGCCATGCCAAAAGCTGCAAGGACGGCAGCAACAAGACAAGCTGGCATGGACACTTCCTTTTTTAAACAGATGGTTTGACAAGGCAGCAGACCTTACCGATGACATGCGATGCGCCGAAGACAACGGCAATCAGCGTTGAGCATACAGCCAGTCGATATAACGGCTGACGCCCTCTTCCACGGTCAGGAAAGCATGGTCATAGCCTGTCGCGCGCAGCTTGGTGATATTCGCCTCGGTATAGCTTTGGTATTTACCGACCAGCGCTTGCGGGAAGGGGATGTATTCGATGATGCCTTGGGACACCAGTTCCGGCAGTGATAACGGCGACTTGCCCTCTTGGCGGCGACAGGCATTCACATTGGCTGCGGCGAGTTCGTTAAAGCTCTGCGCCTTTCCCGTGCCTAGGTTGAAGATACCCGATTGCTTGGGATGATCCAGAAAGTGCAGATTAACCCGCACCACGTCTTCCACCGAGATGAAATCCCGGCGCTGCTCGCCATCGGCATAGCCATCACAACCGGCAAACAGTTTCACCTTGCCGTGCTCGCGATACTGATGAAAGTGATGGTATGCCACCGAAGCCATACGGGCTTTATGTTCTTCGCGTTGGCCGTAAACATTGAAGTACCGCAACCCCACCACCTGCGCAGTCAACTCGTCCCAACGACGGCGAACAATCTGGTCGAACAGGAATTTGGAGTAGCCGTAGACATTCAGCGGCCCTTCGCTTGCGCGCGACTCGTGGAACACCTTGCCGGCACCATACACCGACGCACTGGAAGCGTAGATGAACGGGATTTCCTCGATCTGGCAATAATCGAGCAAAGCCAAAGAATACTGATAGTTGTTGTCCATCATGTACTGGCCATCCTGCTCCATCGTGTCGGAACATGCACCCTGGTGCAACACAGCCTGGATATCACCATCAAAATCACCGGCATCAAGCTGCTCGATAAAATCGGATTTATCGATGTAATGCGTGATCTCGCAATCAACCAGATTCTTGAACTTTTCCCCCTTTTTCAAATTGTCGACCGCGATGATGTCGCTGATCCCGCGCGCATTCAGCGCCTTCACGAGATTCGAGCCGATAAATCCGGCCGCGCCGGTAACCACGATATACATGAGGAGTCCTTGAAGAATCGATTTAGCTGCGATTTTAACGTTGGATAACCAATTGCGCCGCTTACTTTGCCTTGGCATCCAGGTTGATAGAAGCTGAATTCACGCAATAACGCAGTCCGTCAGGGCCAGGGCCGTCGGGAAATACATGGCCCAGATGCGCATCGCAAACGGCGCAGAGAATCTCGGTGCGTACCATGCCGTGGGCCGTATCCTGCCGCTCGTTCACTACCCCGGGCAACGCTTGCCAAAAGCTGGGCCAGCCACAGCCTGCATCAAACTTGGTATCCGAAACAAACAACGGCGTACCGCAACAGATGCAGTTATAGGTGCCTGGCGTGGTGGTATCCCAATAGATGCCACTGAATGGGGGCTCGGTATGCGCATGCCGGGTAACACGGTATTGCGTTTCACTCAGCTGGGCACGCCAGTCTGCGTCGGTTTTGATAACTTTTTTCATCATGCGTTCTACTTTCCTTTTACATAAATAAGATGGTGGGGCCGAACCGGGCCTATCTAAACACTTTGTGCTTCAAGCGGTTGCTTGCAAGAGCGTCGGGCAGATCAAAAGCCCAAAACCACCGCGTGTTAAACTGCACTCCGGATTTTTTACCGCTTCTCCACTTTGTCGTACTTCATGGGAAACCCTGACATGCAGCCCTGGCAAAATTTCAATGCCCCCGCCGATTACCTGAAAGACCGCGTCATTCTGGTGACCGGGGCCGGCCAAGGCTTAGGCGAAGCAGCAGCGATGGCCTTCGCCGCCCATGGCGCCACAGTGGTTTTGGTCGGCCGCAATGAGAAGAAACTCGGCAAAGTCTACGACGCCATCGAGGCTGCCGGTAGCCCGCGGCCGGCAGCCATCCCCCTGGATATGGCCAAGATGACTGACCAGGACTGCGTCAACCTCGCTAACCTCATCTGGAAGGAATTCGATCGACTGGACGGTATTGTCCATTGTGCCAACGGATTCAACCATCTCTCACCGCTGGTCAATCAGAAGTTGGAGGAGTGGGTGGATATGTACCGCGTCAACGTGGCAGCCCCGTTTGCCATCAACCGCAGCTGTCTGCCTTTGCTCAAACGCGCTGAAGATGCCAGCATCGTCTTCGTAGGCGAACAGCATGCCTTCGATGCCAAAGCCTATTGGGGTGGCTTTGCCGCCAGCCGGGCAGGTCAGGCGGCACTGGCCGCCATTTCGGCAGATGAATGGGACAAAGCGCCTATGCCACGCGTCAACCTGCTGGTACCCGGTCCCGTGCGTACACCTTTCCGCACCAAAACCCACCCCGCTGAAAACATGGATGCGCTGCCTTTGCCCGTCGATATGACACCCGCCTTCCTATGGCTCATTGGTTCGGCCAGCAGCGCTACACGTGGCGAGACGTTACGCTTCAATCCCGATCAGGGCGGCGAATGGACGAACAACTAAGACCCATCAACCCGATAAGGTTGGATAAATGGCTATGGGCTGCGCGCTTCTTCAAGACACGCAGCCTTGCCAGCACATCCATCGACGCCGGCCATGTCCACCTCAATGACGAACGTGCCAAACCGGCACGCAATGTAAAAGTGGGCGACAGGCTGCGTATTCTCAGCCCAAGCGGTGAGTTTATCGTAACCATTTTAAAGCTGGACGACCGCCGCGGCCCCGCCAGTGAGGCCCATCTGCTTTACACCGAAACGGACGCCAGCCAGCAGGCGCGCGAAGCAAGAAGGCAGGCCCAGAAACTCGCGCCGGTGTTCAACCACCCCGATATACGTGGCCGCCCAACCAAAAAATGGCGACGCCAACTGCATTACTTCGAACGCAAGCAAGATGAATAAATCCAGGCCGCGCTAAGCGGCTTTTTAGAACCTGTCTAAAGTCTCGCGAGCTAAGACAAGCTAAGGCCGAAACAGTTGAGGAAGCGGAGTTTACATAGCGTAAATGAGCATTCCGAGGGTATTTTCAACGCCATATTGCCGACGCGCAGCAGACTTTAGACAGGTTCTTACATGGCATAACGCCTGTACCCCACGCCTCGCGGTTATTCATATCCGCCGTCAACCCCCTACCCTCCGCTGTCTGATTTGCACAACAGCTGGAAAAAGCCAAGCCACTTGTCTACGGGCTGATATCCAGCCCAGTAAAGACAACCTACAGGCCCGGCAAACAGGGGCACTCGCCCCGTCCTCGCAACACCTCTATTCAACACAAAGACAACACTTGAAATGCGCCTGACATGGCAAAAAGGTAGAGTTGGCGCAAGCGCAGCAAAAGCATGCGCTTGACTGACATGGCGCCAACCAGGCGGCATTGGTCACCAAAAAAATATGAGAGAGACAAGGCATGGATAGAAGACAGTTTTTAAAGGCGGGTGGCTTTATCACGGCCTCGGTAGCCGGCCTGGGCTTGTTTGGCTGTAACAGCAGCAGTGACAATGCCACCACAAGCCCAGAGGCCGCCAGAGGTGAGGACTGGCAGTTCCCACAAAGCATCGCCTCGGGTGACCCCCGCCCCGACGGCATCATGCTCTGGACCCGAGTTATACTCGCCAATACAGACCCGGTTGCCAGCAACAACCAAGCTGATTTCTCGATACGCCTGCAAATCAGCGAGGCAGACCACACCGCAGCACTAGGCGGCAAAACGGCGCTTGCCGGCGGACTGGTGCTCGACACCACCCTGCCCGTCTTTGCGGAATTCGACCATACCGTTCGCCACAAGGTAACGGGGTTGGCGCCGGGTAAAACCTATTACTACCAGTTCATTGCGGGTGATTCCGTTTCCAATGTCGGCCGCTTCAAAACCGCGCCTGCAAAAGATGCCGATATAGATCAACTCAAGTTCGCCTTCCTCAGCTGCCAGGATTGGAGCATCAATCACTGGGGGGCCTACGCGCATATCGCAGCCAACGACAATCTGGACTTCATCGTCCACCTTGGCGATTACATCTATGAGACCGTGGGTGAAGCATTCCAACTTGGGGCCGTAGAAAGCCGGCACGATGCGCTGCAATTGCCCGATGGCACATTCAAGGAGGGCGCCAGCGGAGCCAAATACGCCACCTCCCTGGCCGATTACCGCTACCTGTACAAGAAATACCGCACTGATAGCCGCTTGCAAGCCGTGCACGAGCGCTTTGCATTTATTGCGGTATGGGATGACCACGAATTCAGCGACGACTGCTGGAACGATGCCCAAACCTACAGCAATGGCGTTGCCAGCGTTGCTGGTGGCGACAATGAACACCAGCCAAACCGCCGCCGTAGTGCCAGCCGGGCCTGGTATGAATTCATGCCGGCCGACATCTACTTCAGCAGCAGCCAGGACGAGGGCATCTTCAATATCCGCATTTATCGCGAGCTGCAATTCGGCAAGCTGGCCCATCTGGTCATGACCGATGAACGCCTGTACCGCAGCGACCACCTTATTCCCGAAGCCAGCATCAACCCTGCTACAGGCACCGCACTTGGCCGTATTGGCAGCCGCTATCTCGTGCCGCAAGACACACTGAGCCTCGTCGAAACCCTGAAGATGGCCAGTGGCCGAGCACAAGGTGATGAACTGGCGCATGTTTCCATTCTGGGCAAAACCCAGCGCGACTGGTGGAAAAAGACCATGCAAGGCTCACCCGCCACCTGGAAGCTGTGGGGCAACGAGGTTACGTTGCTCAGGATGGGGGTTGATGGTAATCAGGCGATTGCGATGCTGGTTGCGCTCAATGTCATCCCGACAATGGCAGACAATATCGCCACGACGGCCACGACCATAGGCGGCAATCAGGTTGTTGCCGCCGCCATTGTCGCCGCGGTCGCGGCTGGCGCGAACAATACGATTGCAGCAGCAGGGGCTGTCACCATTGCAACAGCCGACGCCACAAGCAGTGACAAGCACGCCGCTGCTATCGGTGCGGGACTTAGCGCGCAGCAGGCAGGCTTGGCGGTCGGCGTATTCGATGTCGTAAAAACTGCTGCGAGCGCCGGGGCAACCGCCGCACAACAGCAGCAGGCCGGTGCATTGCGTATTGCCGAAGGACTGACCGGCCAGACGGGTGCCAATGCCGTTTTCGCCGCCATCCAGGCAGACATTGTCGCCAAGAAACAAGCCTCTGCTTTTGTGCCTGCCGGCATGCGAACCAGCCTGACTCCTTTCTTCACCAAGTTCTTGCTCAATGCCGACCAGTGGGATGGCTTCAATGCCGAACGCAAGGCGCTGATGACACACCTGAGCAGCAACCACATCCAGAATGTGGTGGCGCTGACGGGTGATATCCACGCCTTCTATGTTGGCGCAGTGCACAACGACTACGATGCCGGCAGCGCCAGTGTGCCTGTCATGGTGGATCTGGTCACCGCAGGGGTGAGCTCGGATTCGTTCTTCAACTATTTGAAGGACGCTGTCTCCGGTGTTTCGAGCAGCCTGGCCACTTTGGTGTTCTATCCACTCAGCGTGCCTGTCGCCGGCCTGGGTACGCTAACGCTTAACATGAACCTGCTGGACCATACCCTGCGCAAAAGCACCGTCACCGCCGCCACTCTGGCGGAAAGCCTACGTGTGTCATTGCGCAGTGCCTTGGGTGGCAAGGGCGTGCCCGAAGCACAGCTCGACGCCACCACGACCATGGTACTGACTGGCTTGCAAGCCGACGCCGGATTCACCAGCCAGCTTCTACCACTGGCCCAAGCGTTGGCAAGTCTGAACAGCAATCCCTGGTTGAAGCTGGCCAATACCGATGCACAGGGCTACGCCGTGGTAACCCTCACACCCAGCACGCTGACCTGTGAGTTCAGGCAGGTCAACAAACTGGTCGGCACCAGCGCACCAAGCACCATCGTCGCCAACACAGTCGTGGCGACGGTGCAAAAGGATGTTGCGGCTGTCACACTGAGTTAGACACACTATTTCAAGTGATAGCGGCCCCGCCCCGTGCGGGGCTTTTGCTTGCCAAAGCAGCGGCGTAGACTGCGCGACTTTCCTGCCATCGAGTGCTGCGATGAAGCCCGCCATTCACTACCGCATTTCTGCCGCTTCGCCCGAAGCCCATCTGTTTGAAGTCCGCCTGCATATCAGCGCTCCCAATCCTGCCGGCCAAACCTTGAGTCTGCCGGTCTGGATTCCGGGCTCTTACCTGATACGTGAGTTCGCCAAACACATCGTCAGCATCCGCGCGGAAGACGAGCGGGACGAAATTGCCATCGAAAAAACCGATAAGAATCACTGGCGGCTATCTCCTGCGCAGGGGGCCGTGACGGTCCGCTATACCGTGTATGGCTACGATTTGTCGGTGCGTACCGCCTACCTCGACCAGACGCGCGCCTTTTTCAATGGCAGCAGCGTCTTTCTGGCTGTCGATGGGCAACAGGACCAGCCGGTCGAGGTCGACATTGTCGCACCCAGCGGCAAGGCTTACCGTGAATGGCGCGTCGCCACCAGCCTGCCGCCGCACAAGGCCAAGCCTTATGCCTTCGGCAGCTACCGCGCCGGCAATTACGATGAGCTGATCGACCACCCGGTTGAAATCGGCGACTTCGCGCTTATCCAATTCAAAGCCTGTGGCGTACCGCACGACATTGTGCTGGCCGGCCGCTTGCCCAAGATCGACTCCAAGCGCCTCGCGCGTGACACCAAGAAAATCTGCGAACACCAGATTCGGATGTTTGGCGAGCCGGCGCCGTTCGAGCGCTATGTCTTCATGACCTTTGTCAGCGGCGAGGGGTATGGCGGGCTGGAACACCGGGCCTCTACGGCCCTGATGTGCGCACGTGACGACCTGCCCAAGGAGGGGGAAACCAGCCTGAAGCATGGCTATCGCCAATATCTGGGTCTGATTTCGCATGAGTACTTTCACAGTTGGAACGTAAAGCGCATCAAACCCGCCGCCTATGCGCCCTACCCTGCCGGATGCGAAGCCTATTCCCGGCTGCTGTGGGCCTTTGAGGGGCTGACAAGCTACTACGACGACCTGACCTTGGTTCGCGCCGGCCTGATCGATGCCGACAGCTATCTGGAACTGCTGTCACAGACCATCACTGGCGTCATGCGCACGCCGGGCCGGGAGGTGCAAACCTTGGCAGAGTCCAGCTTCGATACCTGGGTCAAATACTATCGCCAGGACGAAAACAGCCCGAACAGCGGCATCAGCTACTACACCAAGGGCGCATTGGCTGGTTTATGCCTTGACCTGCATATCCGCCACGAAACCCTGGGCAAGCGCAGCCTGGATGATGTCATGCTGGCTTTGTGGCAACGCTATGGCCGCGATTTCTATGCCGGTAAAGCGGTTGGTGTACCAGAAAACGCTTGGGAAGCCATCGCGAGCGAAGTGACGGGGCTCGACCTCAAACCGCTGTTCGATCGCTTTCTACGCAGCACCGAAGCCCTGCCATTGGCCGATATGCTGGCTACAGTCGGCATCCAGTGGCAGGCACGTACCCAAGTGGGCCCTGGAGATAAGGGCGGGTGGCTCGACAAAGGCAAACCGGCTGGTGTCTGGCTTGGGGCGCGAACCAGCAGCGATGGTGCACTGGTAAAGCTGACTCATGTCTTCAATGATGGCCCGGCACAGCACACCGGCCTGAGCGCTGGTGACGTATTGGTCGCCATCAGTGGCCTGAAAGCCACACCCGCCAACCTGGAGGCGGCCTTAGCTGCAGCCAAACCTGGCGACAAGTTGGACGTGCTGGCTTTTCGCCGCGACGAACTGATGCAATTCAAACTCAAGCTGGAAGCAGCACCTACCGACAGCATTGGTTTGAAGCGAGATGATGCCGATACCATCAAGGTGGCGGCCCGGCACGCTTGGCTTAATGCCTAGGCAAGGTATCTGATTTACACGAAAGAACGGCGCTAAGAACCTGTCTAAAGTCTGCTACGCGTCCGCAATATGGCGTTGAAAACGTCCTTGGAATGCGCATTTACCACTTGTAAACGCCGCTTCCTCGGCTGTTTTCGCCTTATCTTGCCCTAGCTCGCGAGACCATAGACGGGTTCTAAAAAAGCCGGCTTTTTTCAGCATTCATTCTGTTCTCTTTCTTGTTGATATCTAGACCAGAAAATCAAAATCCAGCTCCGGTTTATGCCCCGCAATCAATTCCGCCACCGCCCTGCCCGACCCAGGGCCTTCGGTCCACCCCAAGGTGCCATGGCCTGTATTGAGATAAAGATTGGGTAGGCGCGAACGACCGATCAAAGGCACGTTCGAAGGGGTGGATGGACGCAAACCCGCCCAGAACTTCACAGAATTGGGGTCACCCGAATTGGGGAATATCTCGAAATAACGCCGTATCAACGCCTGGCAACGCACTGGATTGAGCTCAGTGTTATAGCCATCAAGCTCTGCTGTACCGGCAATCCGCATCCGATCACCAAGCCGGGTGAAGACCATCTTCATCGCACTATCGGTAATGCTGATGTTGGGTACGCCTTCATACCCCTCAACCGACATGGTCGCGGAATAGCCTTTGGTGGGGTAGATAGGCAAATTGAGACCTACCTTGGCCGCCATCAATGGGCTGTAGCTGCCCATGCAAAGCAGATAGGTATCCGCTTTCAGCACCTCGTCTCGCCCTTCGCAGGTACGCACCCTCACACCGGTGATCTTGCCACCGTCGGACAACAGCTCCCGGATACAGGTATTGAAACGGAATTCCACTCCCTTATCGGCCGCCAACTTGGCCAATCCCTGCGTGAATAGATATGCATCACCAGATTCATCATCCTCCGCCCAGGTGGCACCCACCAAGCGCGAGCCCAGCGCCCCTAACGCAGGCTCCAGCTCCACCGCCCGCTCCCGGGGGATGGCCTCCCGGTGGCAGTGGTATTGACGCATGAGCGCCGATGCTTCGGCCGCAGCATCAAACGTATGCTGATCAAAGAATATTTGTAAAATACCCCGCGTGGAATGGTCATACTGGATGCCCGCACTGGCGCGCAATCGTTGCAACGTGGTACGACTATATAGGCCCAGATTAACCATCTGGATCGTATTGTGTACATGATGACTTGGGAGGCACTCACGCAGGAACCGCGCGCCCCAGTTCCACTGGCGCAGATCGAAGCGAGGTCGAAACAACAGGGGTGAATCTTCATGCCAGAGCCATTTGAGTACTTGCAAAGGCGCGTCGGGGTTCGCCCAGGGCTCGGATTGGGATACAGAAATCTGACCGCCATTGGCAAAACTGGTCTCCAATGCGGCTTCTGGTTGCCGATCCAACACCGTTACTTCAAAGCCTGCTTCACGCAAAAACCAGGCTGAACTGACGCCGGTAATGCCGGCTCCCAGGATCAGGACACGCAAGTACTTCTCCTTTTCACCACAATGCCGTTTGCATCGCTTACGACTGAGCCTAATAATAGGCAGATAGCACTCAGCGGCAATTATCCAACAAAAATCACAGGGATACGCTTTCCAATGACATTAACCCTGCGTACCGCCGTCATCCTGGCGATTCTGACCGGGCTTATGGTGCCCAGCATTTTCATCAACCTTCTGAGCATACAGCGGCAAGAAAACGCGCTGCTCAAGAATCTGGATGAAGACCATAAGCGAATTACCGACATTCTCGTTCTCGGTATGCAGGAGCCGCTGTGGAATCTGTCGCCTGATACCGGTAAGCCATTGCTCGATTCAGTCATGAGTGACACGCGCATTGTGCGTGTCAGCGTACAAGATGCCACACTGGGTACCTTTCTGGAGCGGAATCAGCCGGAACGACGCCAAGGCAAGCTCCGCATCATCCCGCGGGACGTCAGAAAGCAAGGCAATGTGATTGGTAAGGTAACCGTCGAAATGCACGACGGTGCAGCCTTGGATTCCATCCACCAGTATCAGCTTTACTCCATCATCACCGCCGCCATCCAGCTGGCTATCAGCCCCGCGCTGATCCTGCTGTTGCTGCAAAGCCGTGTGCTGAATCCATTGCAACGCTTGATGGCGGAATCGATCCGTCTGGCAAAGCGTGAGCTGTCCACGCCGTTTGAATGGAAGCGTCAGGATGAGATCGGCAAACTGGGCCAAAGTTTGGAAATTACCCGACAATCTTTGCACAGCCTGTTTGGCGAACTGGAAAGTAAAAACCACGAACTGGAAGCCGATATCCAGCAGCGACGCCAGATCGAACAAGCGCTCCGCGCCAGCGAAGACCGCTATCGCCGCCTAGTCGAATCCACCAACGTTGTCCCCTGGGAAGCCAACCCGGCTGAATGGCGCTTTACCTATGTCGGGCCGCAGGCCGAAGTACTGCTCGGTTACCCACTGCACATCTGGTACAGCGAAGGCTTCCTGAGCAGCTATCTGCATCAGGACGATCGCCATCTAGCCTATAAGCTCTTTACCGAAGCCCAAGATATCGACCGGCCTATCGAATTCGAATGCCGTTTGCTGGGCAACGATAGCCGACAAGTCTGGGTCATGCTGATCGCCACGGTCATTCCGGACGATGCAGGCGAACGCCATCTGCAGGGCTACCTGATCGACATCTCGGCACGTAAGACGACGGAAATCGAGCTGAACCACTACCGCAATCACCTGGAAGAACTGGTCGAGCAACGCACCAAGGCGTTGGCTGCGGCGAATAAAGAACTTGAAGCTTTCTCCTATTCAGTCTCACATGACTTGCGCGCGCCGTTGCGTAGTGTTGATGGGTTCTCGCAAGTGCTGCTGGAAGACTATGCGGACAAGCTCGACGACGCTGGCCGGCAGTACCTGGCGCGTATTCGCCGTGCCACCCAGAACATGTCCAACCTGATTGACGACCTGCTCAATCTGTCCAAACTCACCCGGAGCGAGATCAAGACCCAGCCGGTCAATCTTTCAGAGATCGCCATTGATATCCTGCAAGAGCTGGAAAGCAGCGAACCCAAACGCCAGGTCGCCCTCAGTATCATGCCCAACCTGGTTACCGAGGCTGACCCCAAGCTGATTCGCGTTGCCTTACAGAACTTACTGTCCAATGCCTGGAAGTTCACCGCCAAAACCGCCAATGCCGAGATCAAATTCGGTGCTACCCATATTGATGGTCAAAACGCCTTCTATGTGTCGGATAACGGCGCCGGCTTCGATATGACCTACGCCGACAAATTGTTTGGCGCATTCCAGCGTCTGCATAATGCACAGGAATTCGAAGGCAACGGTGTGGGGCTGGCCATTGTCCAACGTATCATCAACCGTCACCACGGTCGGATATGGACTAAGAGCACACAGGGACAAGGCGCCATTTTTTACTTCACCCTCCCACGCCAAGCAGAAAATGGGACAAGCTAAGTGTTTGATTGTAAATAAACACATCGAAATTTCCCGCAATAGGGTCGTGCAGATACTTCACAGCATAAATGCTTGTGCTATAGTCCGCTCGACCCGAATTAGAGAACGAACGTTCTCCAAATGCCAAGGAAACTGAAACATGGACGACAACAAGAGTAAGGCTCTGGCCGCTGCGCTGGCGCAGATTGAAAAGCAATTTGGTAAAGGTTCCATCATGAAGATGGGCTCGGGCCAGATCGAGAACGATCTGCAGGTCGTATCGACCGGCTCGCTGGGCTTGGACCTCGCTCTTGGTGTGGGTGGCTTACCACGGGGCCGTGTTGTCGAAATCTATGGCCCAGAGTCATCAGGCAAAACAACCTTATGCCTGCAAGCTGTTGCCGAAATGCAGAAGCTGGGTGGCGTAGCCGCCTATATCGATGCTGAAAATGCACTCGACCCAGTCTATGCAGGCAAGCTCGGTGTCAATGTTGGCGACATGCTGATCTCCCAGCCCGATACAGGCGAGCAAGGCCTTGAAATCGCCGATATGTTGGTCCGCTCTGGCGGCGTAGACATTATCGTCATCGACTCGGTGGCAGCATTGGTGCCCAAGGCCGAAATTGAAGGCGAAATGGGTGATAGCCATGTCGGCCTGCAAGCCCGCCTGATGTCACAAGCGCTGCGCAAACTCACAGCCAACATCAAGCGTACCAACACCCTGGTGATTTTCATCAACCAGATCCGCATGAAAATCGGTGTGATGTTCGGCAGCCCCGAAACCACAACAGGGGGCAATGCACTCAAATTCTACGCCTCCGTTCGCCTGGATATCCGCCGTATCGGGGGTATTAAGAAGGGTGAAGAAGTGGTCGGCAATGAAACCCGCGTCAAGATAGTAAAAAACAAAGTTGCACCACCGTTCCGCGAAGCTCACTTCGACATCCTGTACGGCCAAGGCATCTCACGCGAAGGTGAGATCGTGGAATTGGGTGTTCAACATAAGTTGGTTGATAAATCCGGTGCATGGTATGCCTACCAGGGTAATAAGATTGGCCAAGGCAAGGACAATGCGCGTGAATACCTCCGCGAAAACCCAGCCATCGCTCGGGAAATCGAAGCCAAGATTCGCGCCGCCGTCGGTATCAATGCACCGCTACCCGTCGGTAATGAACCCAAGCCAAACGACATAGAGGTAATGTCGGAAGAGGCCTAGTAACCTGCTGACGATCTATGGCGAGCAATCGTACAGTGGGGTGAAGCGCAGAAATCGGAATGTTCACTAGCCCGAACGCCACCCTGTACGGGTGGCGTTTTTATCTCTCATACTCCATGCCCAATATCGACACACTGCGTGACAAAGCCTTGGCGCTATTGACCCGGCGCGAGCATTCACGCCAAGAACTGCGCCAAAAACTAAGCCGGCCAGCCGATACAGACGTGGCGGAGCTGGACAACCTGCTGGATGAATTGGAAGAGGCGGGCTGGCTATCCGATGTACGCTTCGCCAGCGCCTATATCGCAGCCTACATCAACCGATTTGGACAATACCGGCTGGAAAACGAACTACGGGAACGCGGTATTTCCGATGACGTTATCCGCAGCGCATTGGTCGAGATACCTGCAGAAGAAAGTGAACTGACTCGGGCAAAAACTGTCTGGCAAAAGAAGTTTCAAACATTGCCACACAATGCCAACGAGCATGCTCGCCAAGTGCGCTTCCTACAAAGCCGCGGCTTTTCTTACGACACAATACGCCGGGTGCTCTCGGTGCAAGACGATGAATAAAATACTCTTGATCCCCCGCAGGCTGGGCCTGTTGGGCGGCATTATGTTGATTGCCGCCATTTTGGTCGGCTCGCTGATGCCAAACCCACCCATACCCGAAGCCCCCAACAGCGACAAAATTGCGCATCTGCTCGGCTACGCATTGCTAAGCGCCTGGTGGTCACTCAATCTGCCGAAGCGCCCTTGGCTGGTCTTCCTTACCGGTAGCGCCCTCGGCGTAATTATTGAATGCCTACAAGCCCTCACGCCTTACCGCAGCTTCGACCCACTCGATATGTTGGCCAACAGCGCCGGCTGCCTTATCGGCTTACTGCTAGCATGGCTGTTACGCCCCTGCCTTAAGGTCAGCGATCACGCTTAAGTACCATTGGTATCCTGTAAAAACCTGTTTACGAACTTACTGCGCAGCCGTGATCAGAGCTCTTGTGCTGCTCGAAATCCTCATGTACAAAAGTACATTCCGGTTTCTGCGCTGCGCTTCAGCCCGCTGACGACTGCTCGCAACAAATCGTAGACAGGTTTAAGACCGAGTTTCAGCTACTACTGACGCAATCTGCCCAGCGCTAAGGCACAGAGCACAAGCGGCAGTAGGTGCTGATTCACAATCAGTGTTTCCCATTCAGAACACTCTAGTGCAGCCCGTCGCAGAAAATGGCATCGCAGCACGCGTTTCCCTATCCTCATCTGCCTGGATTTTTAAAGCGATGGCACTTTACTCACCACAAACGGCGCAGTAAAGAGCAGCCCTCCATGTACAAAAAGGGAGACACATGAAGAAACAAATACTATCGCTGGCTCTGTCCGGTATTGCGCTTACGACACAGGCCGCCCGACCGACTGATGCATACCAGTGGCTGGAGGATGTAGGCGGAGCAAACTCGCTTGAATGGGTCAAGGCTCAAAACGCGATCAGCCACGGCATGTTGGAGCAAGAACCCGACTACCCCGTACTGCGTAGTCAGATTCTGGACATACTGAACGCCAAAACCCGTATTCCTTATGTCAACAAACTCGGTGAGTACTATTACAACTTCTGGCGTGATGCAGAGCATCCACGTGGTGTTTGGCGCCGAACCGACCTAGCGAGCTATAAGACAGCTGAACCGAAGTGGGAAACAGTGCTTGATCTAGACGCGCTGGCCCAGGATGAAAACGAAAACTGGGTCTTCAAAAATAGTAACTGTCGCTACCCCACCTATGATCGCTGCCTGATTGAACTATCCCGTGGTGGCGCTGATGCTGTCGTCGTACGTGAGTTCGATGTAACCAGCAAGTCGTTTGTGAAGGATGGCTTCAACTTGCCCGAGGCCAAGAGTGACGTCAATTGGCAAAGCGCCGATGCCCTATTCGTCGGCACCAACTTCGGCCCAGGGTCACAAACCGATGCTGGCTATCCACGAGTCGTTAAGCTTTGGCAGCGCGGCACCCCTTTATCTGTCGCAAAAACCGTGTTTGACGGCCAAAAGACCGATATGTCGGTTTCTGCCCATGTATCGGAACGTACAGGCTATCGGTATGAACTTGTAGAGCGTGGCGTAACCTTCTACACCAGCGAAACCTGGCTGCGAGAAGGTGACAAACTTAGCCGGATTAGTGTGCCGGATAGCGCCAAGGTAAGCTTTTTTGGCCCCCAGATGCTGATTCATCTACGCAAACCCTGGCGTATAGGTGGCCAGACATGGCAAGCAGGCAGCTTGCTTGCGACTGATTTCAACGCATTCCAAGGTGGGCAACGTCAATTCACTGCGCTGTTTACCCCCAGCCCCACCACCGCATTGGAACGCGATGGCGTCAGTTTTACCCAGAATTATGTCTTGCTCAGCAGCTTGGACAAGGTCAAGGGCCGAATCACAGAATGGCGGTTCAATGAGGGCAAGTGGACATCGCGAGAAGTTGGTGCCCCTGCCTTTGGCAGTTTGGGCGTAAGCGGCATAGATGAAGATAGTTCGGATGAGTATTTCCTCACCCATGTCGACTTCCTCACGCCCGACTCCCTCTATTTAGGCCAGGCCGGCAGTGATCAGCACGAGTTACTCAAACAGCGCCCTGCGTTCTTCGACGCCAGCCGTTTCGAGATTGCACAATACGAAGCCAAGTCCAAGGACGGTACCCAAATACCTTACTTCATCGTCAAAGACCGTGATCTGAAACTCGATGGCAACAACCCTACCCTGCTCTATGGCTATGGCGGCTTTGAAGTAAGCCTAACGCCCTGGTATTCGGCAGGGGCCGGTAAAGCCTGGCTCGAAAAAGGTGGGGTATATGTAGTAGCCAATATTCGTGGCGGAGGCGAATTTGGTCCACGTTGGCATCAGGCTGCGTTAAAACAACATCGCCAGAAAGCTTATGACGACTTTACCGCTGTGGCTGAAGACCTGATCACGCGCAAAGTAACCCAGCCTAAAAAACTTGGCATCATGGGCGGCAGCAATGGCGGCCTTTTGATGGGGGTAATGTTGACCCAACGTCCCGATTTGTTTGGCGCTGTCGTTTGCCAAGTACCCCTGCTGGATATGCGCCGCTATAACCAACTTCTGGCCGGTGCATCATGGGTAGGCGAATATGGTAATCCCGATATCCCGGCTGAATGGAATTACATTCGTAAGTTCTCGCCTTATCACAACATAGAAACAGGCACAAAGTACCCAAATGTATTGTTTACAACCTCAACACGTGATGATCGAGTCCACCCCGGACATGCCCGCAAGATGATGGCAAAGATGCAGGGTATCGGTATCAAGAATGCTTGGTATTACGAGAACATCGAAGGCGGACATGCAGGGGCTGCCGACAATAGCCAAAAGGCAGACATGACTGCGCTCGAGTTCAGCTTTCTTTGGAAGATGCTGCAGTAAACAATTTAGCGTTTGTACTCAAGCCGGCCAGTGGCCGGCTTTTTTAATATTGACACCATTTACCCAGCCCATGCTGGCGGATGCAAAACAAGTACATACGGTACGTCACCATACGGCCACCTCCGCCAAGGCGGTAGTTTCGGGCATAATTGACGGCTATTTTTCGACTTCCCGCACGGATCATCCTCGTCATGCGCACTGCAGAAATCCGCCAAAAATTCCTCAGCTTCTTTGAAAGCAAGGACCATCAGATCGTCGCCTCCAGCCCACTCGTACCGGGCAACGATCCGACCATCATGTTCACCGTGGCCGGCATGGTGCAGTTCAAGGATGTCTTCCTCGGCTTTGAAAAACGCGGCTATACCCGCGCCACCACCAGCCAGAAATGCCTGCGGGCAGGTGGCAAGCACAACGATTTGGAAAACGTCGGCTATACCGCTCGCCACCACACCTTTTTCGAGATGCTGGGCAACTTTAGTTTCGGCGACTATTTCAAGCGTGATGCCATCACCTATGCTTGGGAATTTCTGACCAGCCCACAATGGCTGAATCTTCCCAAAGACAAGCTGATGGTCACCGTGTATGCCTCTGACGATGAGGCTTATGATATCTGGCACAAGCAAGTGGGCTTACCTGCCGAAAAGATCATCCGCATTGGCGACAACAAAGGTGCCCCCTATGCAAGCGATAATTTCTGGACCATGGGCGATACAGGTCCCTGTGGCCCATGCAGTGAAATTTTCTACGACCATGGCCCTGATGTAGCTGGTGGCCCTCCAGGAAGTCCCGATGAAGACGGTGACCGCTACATGGAGATTTGGAACAACGTGTTTATGCAATTCAACCGTGACGAGACCGGTGTATTGCATCCCCTGCCCAAACCTTCAGTAGATACAGGTATGGGCTTGGAACGCCTTTCTACTGTACTTCAGAACGTCAAATCCAATTACGAGACCGACATCCTGGCCAGCCTGGTCAAAGCTGCCGCGCGCGAAACCGGCGTGGCCTACAGCCAGGACCAACCTTCATTGAAGGTTATTGCTGACCATATCCGTGCCTGCGCCTTTTTGGTCGCAGATGGCGTAATTCCTTCAAACGAAGGCCGTGGTTATGTATTGCGCCGCATCGTTCGCCGTGCCGTGCGCCATGGCTATAAGCTGGGCCAGAAAGGCTTGTTCTTCCACAAGCTGGTGAACGACCTGGCTTTGCTGATGGGTGATGCCTACCCACAACTTATTGAGGGAAAAAACCGCATTACCGCCGCCTTATGTGCCGAGGAAGAACAATTCGCCCGCACACTCGACATTGGTATGTCACTGCTGGAAAAATCCTTGGAAGGCGGCAAGAAGACATTGGATGGCAAAACTGCATTCACATTGCATAGTACCTATGGCTTTCCAATTGATCTGACAGCAGATATCTGCCGTGAGCGCGAACTTCAATTGGATATGGCTGGCTACGAACGTGATCTGACCGAAGAACAAGAACGCGGACGTGCAGCAGGTAAATTCAATGCTGCCGCCAATGTGGAATACAACGGTAATGACACCATTTTTGAGGGCTATGCCAGCAATAGCTGTGAAGCCCGGGTGCTAGCGCTGTATAAGGGCGGGGCAGCAGTCGAAGCCCTACAAGCTGGTGAAGACGGTGTGATCGTGCTCGACAATACCGCCTTCTATGCCGAGGGTGGCGGGCAAGTTGGCGACAGCGGCAAGATCATCGCTACTGGCGGTATTGACGCCTTGTTTGATGTAGCAGACACCCAAAAGGTTAAAGCTGCCGTATTCGGCCACCAAGGCAGATTGGTACGCGGCACCCTACGCCTCGGGGATGCCGTTACAGCCACTATCGACCTGCACAGACGATTGGCTACAGCACGGAACCACTCTGCTACTCACCTACTGCATTCTGCTTTGCGAGAGGTGTTAGGGACCCATGTGCAGCAGAAAGGGTCACTGGTGAATCACGAGCGTACCCGTTTTGACTTTGCTCATACCCATGCAGTTACGCCTGAGGAAATTGCCAAGATCGAATCCGTAGTCAACCATGTCATCGCACAAAATTATGCCGTGACTGCAACCATCATGAAGCAGGATGAGGCACTGAAATCTGGTGCGATGGCGCTGTTTGGGGAAAAGTATGGTGATGAAGTTCGTGTCTTGAAGATGGGCAACTTCTCTACCGAATTATGTGGTGGTACCCATGTGCACCGTACCGGCGATATCGGTTTCTTCAAGATTGTTACCGAAGGTGGTGTTGCCGCGGGCATTCGCCGCGTAGAAGCTGTCACCGGTGCTGGCGCGTTAGCTTATGTACAACGCCTAGAGCATGAGGTCAAGGCGGCAACGCAACTGGTCGGTGCCCAACCTGGCGACCTGATTGGCATGCTAGAAAAAATACAGGCTGAACAGAAGTCCCTGGAAAAAGAACTGGCCAAACTCAAGGGTAAACTGGCGGCCAATGCTGGCAACAGCTTGCAGGATCAAGTCATCGAAGTAGACGGCGTCAAAATGTTGGCTGCCACCGTAGAAGGTGCTGACAGCAACGCCCTGCGCGAGATGGTCGACAAATTGAAGGATAAGCTGGGTAGCGCTGCCATCGTTTTGGCATCGGTAGCAGACGGCAAAGTGGCGCTGGTAGCGGGTGTTACGCCCGACTTAACCAGCAAGCTCAAAGCCGGCGAACTTGTAAACTTTGTTGCCCAACAAGTTGGTGGAAAGGGCGGCGGGCGGCCCGATATGGCCATGGCTGGCGGTACCAACCCAGATGGCTTATCAGCCGCATTGGATAGCATTGTTGGCTGGATCAAAAGCAAGTAAGCCCATCCACCCAAAGAAAAGGCCGACGTTGATGTCGGCCTTTTCTTTGAACTGAACGAATATCATCGACTTCACACTATACCTACAGTACAAACTACCTAAATACTCCCTACTAAACGAGATAACCATGTTACGCCGACTCTCTATTCTCACGCTGTCTCTCTTATTCAACCTAAACGCTTTGGCAATCAACCTTGAGCAATTGAGCGGCAAGGATGCATCCAGCGGTCTGAAAGAAGCGCTGACGACATCTGCCAATAAAGCCATCAGCCAATTGAGCCGGACTGATGGCTTTCTCGGTAATGAACAGGTCAGAATCCCCTTACCTGATAACTTGAAACAAGTAGAGAAAATGCTGCGCCAATTGGGAATGGGTCAGAAAGCTGATGAGCTAGTCACGGCAATGAATCGTGCAGCCGAAAGTGCAGTGCAAGAGGCTAAGCCCATTCTGGTCAACTCGATCAAGAACATGAGTTTACAAGACGCAAAGGGCATCCTAAGCGGCAATGAATTCGCAGCAACCGAGTACTTCCGTCGTAGCAGCGGTACAGCCATTACCGAGAAGTTTTTGCCTATCGTCAAAAAATCTACCGCCAACGTAAAGTTGGCCGAAAAATACAATGCCTATGCAGATCGGGCAGCCAAGCTAGGCTTAATTAACACAGAAGATGCAAATCTGGACGCCTATGTCACACGTAAAACCGTAGACGGCTTGTTTCAGATAATTGCCAATGAGGAAAAAAATATACGCGCCGACCCAATGGGGCAGGCAAGTAAGTTACTGCAGAAAGTATTTGGTGCTAAATTGTAGAAGTTCAGACTTGATCTGACAGTTGCCCGTTTTGACGGTGCCCGATTGTCAGATCAGTTCAGGTCTTCTACTTTCTCCTTCCACAGTGATTTACCATCGTTCAACGTCTGTAGCGGTGTTCGCCGGGGGTGTCAGGATTTCCGTGTTCAGGGCGGGTTTGAGATTCACACGGATGGCCGAATAAACCGGTCCGCGTAAAGAATAGCGAATTGGTTCATCGCCGTCTTCCAATCCTTAGCGGCACGACTCCAATCAGCGGTGATATTGCGCAACGCCAGCCAGATGAGCTTCGTAGCGGCCTCGTCGGATGGGAAATGCCCTCGGGTCTTGATGATCTTCCGTAGCTGGGCGTTGATGTTCTCGATGGCATTTGTCGTGTAGATCACTTTGCGTACTTCGGGTGGAAACGCGAAGAATGGGATGACGCGATCCCAGGCATTACGCCATGCAGCACTGACCGTCGGGAACTTCTGACCCCAAGGGCCCTCAGCAAATGCATCCAACTCGGCCTGTGCTGCCTCTGCGCTTGGCGCGGTGTAGATCGGCCGAATCGCAGCTGCCAATGGCTTGCGATCCTTCCAATTTGCATAGTCAAGGCTGTTCCGGATCAGATGGACGATGCAGGTCTGTAAGGTCGTGGCAG
>NZ_PDZH01000063.1 GCF_002735695.1 Chitinimonas sp. BJB300 | reverse complement strand
CCTTGATCACGAGAGCTTCGCGGAGTCATGCCCGCTCGCCCTGCTCGGCAGCGCCTTCTATCCGGTTCTTGTCCATCGGCTCGCGGTTTACGATCCACGCTTCCTTCCCACGCTCGGTCGCCCTCACACAGTTGCGCTTCACTTCGTTCGCTGTGATCAACTTACGGCGGGACTTCCACCCGCAGGAGTGCGCCCATGCTGGGCGCACATGACAAAAGCCCGGCGTACCGGGCTTTTGTCTAAGAACCTGTCTAAAGTCTCGCGAGCTAGGGCAAGATAAGGCAAAAACAGCCGAGGAAGCGGAGTTTACAAGTGGTAAATGAGCATTCCGAGGGTGTTTTCAACGCCATATTCCCGACGCACAGCAGACTTTAGACAGGTTCTAAGCGTCTATTCAACGTCAGTTGTGTCAGCTACTCTGGAATCGGTTCATCCCGAGTCTTCCAAAGCGAATACGCAACTCCAACAGCCAAGAGACCAAAGGTAACGCCCAGAGAAATAGGCGAAGGAATCTTGATGGCAAAATTGACCAGAAAGATTTTTACACCAATGAAGACCAACACCACTGCCAATGCGTATTTCAAATAGTGGAAGCGATGCACCATGGCGGCCAAGGCAAAGTAGAGTGCCCGCAAACCCAGAATGGCGAAGATATTCGAGGTGAACACGATGAACGTATCCGTCGTGATCGCAAAGATAGCCGGCACGCTGTCCACGGCGAAAACCAAGTCCGTCAGTTCCACCATGATCAGAGTTAGAAACAATGGGGTCGCCCACAAGACCATCTTGCTCGGATCGTGCTTGTCCGCTTCTTTGACAAAGAACTGATTGCCATGCAGCTTTTCGGTAAAGCGGAAATGCGCCTTCAGCCACTTCAAAAGTGGATTCGTCGCCACATCGGTTTCATCGTCCTTCATAAACAGCATCTTTACACCGGTAATGACCAGGAAAGCCCCAAAAAGGTACATGATCCAGCTGAATTCATGGATTAGCGCCGCGCCCAATCCAATCATGACGCCACGCATCACAATGGCGCCCAAGATGCCCCAAAACAGCACGCGGTGTTGATAGACACGTGGGATGGCAAAGTAAGTGAAGATCAGGCTGATAACGAAGACGTTATCCATCGACAAGCTCTTCTCCACCAAGAACCCCGTGAAATAGTCCATGCCCGCCTTCTCGCCGAGCTCGTACCAGATCCAGCCACCAAACAGCAGACCGGCGCTGATATAGAAGGCGGAAAGCTTGAAGCTCTCCTTCACGCTGATTTCGTGGTCCTTCTTATTCAGAACGCCCAGGTCAAGTACCAACAGGCCAATGACAACGGCGGCAAAGGTCCCCCACATCCATAGCGGATAATCCACGGTCTTTCTCCCAACTGGTTTATTGCAACATAGGCAAAGGGCCGGTTTTTCTGTTCTAACAACTACCTGCTGTCGACCCCACCACAACACGACTGAATCGACAGCAGTTACCGCAAACGCTTAATCTTCCCACTACCGTCCTCGAGCAAACGACTAGGCCAACTGTTTTAGCGCTTCAATACGTGACTCAATCGGCGGATGGCTGCTAAACAGACTGCTGAGGCCCTTACCATTGATGCCCGACGCAGCCATATTCTTAGGTAGATCGCCGGCTTCACGACCACCCAATACCTGCAAGGCGTCAATCATCGGCGCATTGCTACCCAATAATTTGGCGGCGCCTGCATCAGCACGGTATTCACGTTGACGCGAGAAATACATGACCACCACGCTCGCCAAAATCCCGAAAAGGATTTCAAAAACAAAGCTCGCAATCATGTAGCCAATGCCTGGCCCGCTGCTTTCCTGATCGTTACGGCGCAAGAAGCTGTCGACCAGGTAACCCGCAACACGCGAAAGAAACACGACAAAGGTGTTCACCACCCCCTGAATCAGCGTCAGCGTCACCATGTCGCCGTTGGCGATGTGCGCAACCTCATGGGCAAGCACCGCCTCAACCTCACGGCGTCGCATGGTTTGCAAAAGCCCGGTTGACACCGCTACCAAGGAATTGGATTTGCTGGGGCCTGTGGCAAACGCATTGGGTGCGCCCTCGTAGATCGCCACCTCTGGCATAGGCAAGCCAGCTCGCTCGGAGAGTGTTTTCACGGTGCTTACCAACCAAGCCTCATCGGCGTTGCGTGGTTGCTCAATCACCTGCGCGCCCGTGCTCCATTTCGCCATCATCTTGGACATCAATAGCGAAATAATAGAACCGCCAAAACCAATCAGAGCTGAAAACGCCAGCAACATGCCAAAGTTCATACCGTTGGCTGTCAAGTAACGATCCACCCCTAGTAGGCGGGCACTAATCGACAACACCAACATCACTGCCATATTGGTGGCAAGGAAAAGCAGAATACGTTTCATAGGAAGTCTCCTGTGGGGCTCATGCCCATTAAATCCAGACTGGCGAAGTGTACCTTTCCTTTCATCTCGAAAGAACCGAGTATATTCTTACTTAATATTCGGTTTTTTCGATTGATCTGGCATGAGCAAGCCTGAACTGAACTACAAGCATCTGCACTACTTCTGGACAGTAGCCAAAGAAGGCGGCGTGGCACGCGCGGCTGAACGACTGGGCGTCAGCCCACAAACCATCAGTGGTCAGCTGGGCAAGCTGGAACGCGACATAGGCCGCACCCTATTCACCCAGGTAGGGCGACGGCTGGAGCTGACCGAAGCAGGCCGGGAAGCTTTGCGCTATGCCGATGAAATCTTCCTACTCGGCGAACGCCTGCGTGAAGCATTGGATGAACCCGCATTAGGCCAAGCCAGCCGGCTCACCGTCGGGATTGCCGACTCGGTACCCAAACTGGTTGCCTATAAGCTGCTAGCCCCAGTGGTGGAAGCATCTCCGCAGCTACGCTTGGTCTGCCACGAAGGGGAATTCGACGAACTCACCTCTGCCCTATCCCGCCATAAGCTCGATATCGTGCTGTCCGACCGCGACCTGGGCCAAGCACAGCAACGCCGCCTAGTCGCACGCAGATTAGCCTCCTGCCCCATCGGCATCTATGCCGCCAGAAGCCTGCTGGAAAAGCCTGGCGCCGCCCGCAATATCGCCGACTTCAGCCATGCACCAATGTTGTTGCCCAGTAAACGCACCAGCATGCGGACACGGCTAGATGTCTGGATGGATGCAGAGGGCCTCACACCCAATGTTGTCGGCGAATTTGACGACAGTGCGCTTCTGACCACATTTGGGGGAAATGGTGCCGGTTATTTCCCTGCTGCAACCGTGCTTACCGAAATGCTTTCGCGCCAATACGATGCAGAACTTGTCATAGAACTCAGTGATGTCAACGAAGGCTATTACGCCATCAGCCTCCCCTCACGCCTGCCAAACCTGCATGTCGCTCGGCTATTGCAATCGGCGCTACCTTGAACCTTGCCTAGCTCTCCAACAACTCTCGCCGCAAATGCTCTGGAATATTCGATAACACCAAGGTATCGCTGTGCTTATCGTAAATCACCGCGCCCGACCTTAAACTGCTGCGGTCGAACTCCAGCTTCCATTGCGGCGCATTGGCTTTGAAGCGTACCAGTGGCTTGATAGCGCGCTTATCGGGGATAAAGCCACCTGATAATGCCAAGTCCTGATCAGCGAGCTGATGGCGTAGGCGGTCGGGCGCATCCGGCCATGCCTTGTTGGCGACTTGGTCCAGGCTTAGCGGTAGCCCCGCGTCCCCCAGCTCATCCAGAAAAACGTGCGCCCGCTCAAATAGCTGGTCACGCTGGGTTGGCGCCAACGCTTGGCGTTCGGCAAACTGTTCCAGCCCTTGTACCAGCTTCTGCGTTTCTCGTAAGGCCACTACGATATCGTTACAACCGAGGAAAAGTTTGAAGTAGTTGGCAACCTCACCCCTACCCTTCAAAAAGCTGATGTAACGCTCGGCGCCACGTTGCCAAGCGTCCAGGTCGATACGGCCAGCGACGCGCAGGTTGGCAAGGTCGAGGTGAACCGTCTCGATAATGTCCAGGTCATCGGTCATGGTGGTGCCGACGGCTTCGCTGATGATGGCGACCAGGAGGAAGTCAGCTGCGCCATTGTCTACCCGTGCTATCAACACATGCCCGCCACTCGCGAGTTGTTCTTGCTCGGCCCGAGTTTGCAGGTGTTGCATCATCAACTGGGCTAAGGTAATGAAGTCGATGGACTCTTCCACCGCATGCTGGCGCACAAAGCGTGGCATGGGGAAATTGTCTTCGTCGTCCTCAAAACGGCCATATCCTTTGCCGATTCTCTCGGCGTAATGCTTGCAAAGCTGGTCGACCAAACGTTGGGCGCTGGCAGTGACTGGCAACTGGCCCGCACGCAGCGCGATAGTGGCTGGACCATGCGCATCTTTTTGCAGATGATGAATGACCAGATTACGAATGGTATTGAGCGGTGCAGTCATGAGATGTAGCCGGACAGACAAAGACAAGAGGGGCGCATTTTCCCACCTAAGCGAGATACAGGCAGTATTTATGTATCGGAATAACCCACCAGCCGCCCAAAAACAAAACCGGCTGAGGCCGGTTTTGTTTTTTACCCTGGTGGTCTACAGCATAAGCTGCTTAATCGGTATAGAATGCCAAGGGGCCTGTACTGGTGATCCCTAAATTGAAGTGCTGGCTCAAGTCTGTGAACTGACTTCCCTGCTCGGCATTGCGCATAATCTCATGTAGCAACTCCAACTCCTTGAATGCCTCAACCAACTCGCCATCCCCATTGAGCAATACCTCAATGCGTAACTTGTCTGGATGGTTTCCTATTACCTGGATACGGCTGCCCTCCCCCCACCATTGCAATTGAACCGGCGGAGGCACCGGAAGCTTCTGCCGCGCAAACAACTCGGCAAGCAATTTGCCATACGCCGCCAGACTCACCGCTGCCTTGGTGCGGATCGCATCCAGATTTACGCCAGCTTTGTCCGGTGCAATGCCGAAGATGCGAGCCAAGCCTTCATCCAGCCGACTTTCCTTCACTGCGTCCATTCGCTTTGCTCCTGAAGTAAAAAAATGTCGGCGTAAGACGCACACCAACCCCGTTTATCATTCTCTACTGTTATAGCGAGATTGAGAACGGGCTCCAATTGAATTTTTCGATGGCGCGTCAGATATGCGCGCAGCGAGATGCTTAGTCCTTTGCCAACCGGCTTAGTTCATATACAAGTTCCAAAGCAGCACGCGGCGTAAGACTATCGGGGTCGATAGCTAAAACCCGTTCCAGTAAAGGATGGTTTTCCGGCTCGGCAAGCTCAACAACAGGTGTGGTAAATAGGTCTCCCTGCCCTGTTTGGCTCGCACGCTGATTTTCCAACTCGATCAGATAACGCTTGGCTTGACGTATTGTTTCTCTTGGCACACCTGCCAGCTGCGCCACCTGCAAACCATAGCTCTGGCTCGCAGGACCTTCTTCCACGCTATGCAGGAAGACAATCTTGTCTTTGTGCTCAACCGCATCCAAGTGCACATTGGCGACCTGCTGATAGTCGATAGCCAGCCGGGTCAATTCAAAGTAGTGCGTGGCGAACAAGGTATAGCTGCGGTTTTTCTCGATCAGCGCTCGGGCGATTGCCCATGCCAAGGCCAAGCCATCAAACGTGGAAGTGCCACGGCCCACCTCATCCATCAATACCAGCGCGTGTTCACCAGCATTGTTGAGAATATTGGCGGTCTCAGTCATTTCCACCATGAAGGTCGACCGTCCACCCGCCAAATCATCGCTGGCCCCAATACGGGTGAAGATACGATCGAGCCGGCCGATGATCGCCTGCTTGGCTGGAACAAAGCTGCCTATCTGCGCCAGCAGCACAATCAGGGCCGCTTGGCGCATATAGGTCGATTTACCGCCCATATTGGGGCCTGTAATCAGCAAAAGCTTACGGCTGGCATCAAAGTACAGATCGTTGGCGATAAAGGCTTCGCCGGAACCATCGCGCAGCTGCTGTTCCACCACCGGATGGCGTCCCGCTTCGATATGCAACACCGCCTCATCACGGAAGCTGGGCGCAACCCAATCCAGTACGATGGCGCGATCGGCCAGACAGCACAGTACATCGAGCCCCGCCACCGCCTGCGCCACCAGCTGCAGGCTGATCACCGCGGGGGCCAACGCATCGAGCAAACCTTCATACAAAGACTTTTCCAGCGCCAGTGACCGTTCCTGCGCCGAGAGCGCCTTGTCCTCGAATGTCTTGAGTTCCGGCGTGATGTAGCGCTCGGCGTTCTTCAGCGTCTGCCGACGGCGATAGTCGTCCGGAATTTTGTCACCATGTGAGTTGGTGATCTCAATATAAAAACCATGTACCCGGTTGTATTCCACCTTCAGATTCGGAATTCCGGTACGTTCACGCTCGCGCACTTCCAATGCAAGCAGAAAGTCGCCGTGGTTGGTCTGGATAGCGCGCAACTCATCAAGCTCGGCATGAAAACCACCGCGTATCACCCCACCATCGCGTATCACCACCGAGGGCTCGTCCATCACAGCGCGGCTCAGCAAATCAACCACCTCATTCGGCGGCATCAGCTGGCGGCCGATTTCCCCCAGCAGCGCATTGTCTGGCAACTGGGGCAACAATCCGGGCAACGCACGCAAGCTATCGCGCAACGCCGATAAATCACGTGGCCGAGCCGACCGCAATGCGATGCGGGCAGCGATACGCTCGATATCATGGATATTCGCCAACTGTTCACGCAGGCTATCCAACGCTGGCATTTCAGTCAGCGCCGCAATCGCATCGCGCCGGCGCGCCACCTTATCCTGGTTACGCAACGGGTGGTGCAGCCAATGCCGCAGCAGCCGGCTGCCCATGGCAGTTGTGCAAGTATCCAGCAGCGAAAACAACGTTGGCGATGCTTCGCCGCGTATCGTCTCGGTCAGTTCCAGATTCCGGCGTGTCGCCGCATCCAACGCCAGATACTGCCCGGCTTGTTCCACCGCCAGCGTGTTCACATGCGGCAGCGCCCCACACTGGGTTTGACGCGCATACTCCAGCAACGCGCCAGCCGTACCCACCGCCACTCCAGGCGCATCGACACCAAAACCACTCAAATCCTGGGTTTGGAACTGCCGGGCCAGGTTGCGCGCCGCGGTTTCCACATCAAACTGCCAACTGGCGATGCGCTTCACGGCATAGCCCGCAGCCGCAGGCAGTTCAAGCGCCAAATCCTCAGGTAACAGCACTTCTGCGGGCTTTAGGCGCTCAAGCTCGCTGGCCAGGGCTTCCGGGAGGGTTTCCAGCATGCGGAAATCACCCGATGCGAGCGACAGCCACGCCAAGCCCAATCGCCCCTTCATGGCATTCACGGCCAGCAGTAGGTTCTCTCGCTTATCATCAAGCAGCGCGGCATCGGTCAATGTCCCGGGAGTGACGATCCGTATCACCCGCCGCTCCACCGGGCCCTTGCTGGTAGCAGGGTCGCCAAACTGCTCGGCAATCGCCACCGACTCGCCCAGTTTCACCAGCTTGGCTAGGTAGCCCTCAGCGGCATGATAGGGAATACCGGCCATCTTGATCGGTGTGCCTGCGGTCTGGCCACGGCTCGTCAGGGTGATATCCAACAACCGTGCTGCTTTGACTGCATCGTCAAAGAACAACTCGTAGAAGTCACCCATCCGATAAAAAAGCAGTTTGTCCGGGTGCTGGGCTTTCAGCGCCAGAAATTGCTGCATCATCGGGGTATGGGCGGGTGTATTCATAGGTATTGGCGCAGGAAAATGAAAAAGCCCAGCTAAAACACGCCGGGCTTGCGATTATAAAGGGCTCGCGCCATAGGGTAACGCTCGTTTACCGTACTTTCTCCGCATTCCGTTCAGTACCCTGCCGCGCTACCACCGCCTTTCACCCACCTAGGAGACCAACACTTGCACCTGCTTCAGCAAATCCCGCTGAGTAAGGTACAGGCGTAAGTCAAATTCCAGCTGTGCATAACCAGGCTGCATGTACTCGCATAACTGATAAAACGCCTTGCTATGCTCACGCTCCTTCAGATGCGCCAATTCATGCACCACGATCATGCGCAGAAACTCCGGTGGCCCCTCTTTGAACAAGGACGCAATCCGAACCTCTTTCTTGGCCTTCAGCTTGCCGCCTTGCACACGCGAAATCGCTGTATTGAGGCCGAGCGCCTGATGGATGAGGTCCAGCTTGCTGTCATACACCACCTTGTCCACGGCCGGCGCGTTGCGTAAGAACATCTGCTTGATCTCATTCGCGTACAGATACAGCGCCTTGTCCGTCTGCACCGCGTGCCGTGCCGGGTAGCGCTGCGCCAGGTGTATACCGAGCTGATCCTGTGCAATCAGGGCACGTACCCTGTCTTGCAAGGCGGGGGAATAAGCTTGGAGATACTTGAGTTGGAGCATGGCGAAAGATAACAAGCGGCTAAGCGACACATTTTACCTGGCTTCGCTCAAAAAGTTTTTGCCGTCGCGCAGTTACCACCATCATCCACTGGTTAGCTGAGCAGCCGTTGTGCTGCGGTTAATACAGAACTCAGCCTTTCCTATTTTAGGAAGCATGCTAGCCCAGCGACGCGTAACATTATTCAACCAAGGTGCGCCATAGCTTTTTTGGCTTAAGGCTTTAATTAATATATTAATGTCGCGTAACAACAAAATATTATTTCCTGTTTAACACGCCATATTGTTGCTTACATCAAAAGTAGCGTATTATTCTGTACTTAAAAGCAAATTTAAAAAAAGAATATAAAAAATCCGCAACTGTAATATACGAGGAATAACAATAGAAATGAAGTAAAAGCAGCGACACTTCAATTAAACACATCCGCGGTTCAAATTTCTTATGTGATTCATGAAATCCTCATGAGCACATACAGGATTTGGTTCATGCATCAGCTGTTTTATAATTAATACCCTGGGAAGCAAATGAGCGATACGGCTTTATTCAGTAAAGAAAACATAGGTGCACCCGACATAAACCTCTATGCCGACGCGCTGATGCGCGATGGCTATAGCACGGTTTCTGCACAAATCTACAATGTGAATGTCAATTTCAATCAATTTGAAAAATTGACCAATGCGCAACTCGATTATTACCGGCTTTCTGCCGACCCCCACGGTGGCGGACGCTATCGGGCTTTTTCCCGCTATCGGTTAACGCCAGGTTCCACCATACCGATTCTGGACGAAACAAATGAGTATGTTCAGTCGCCTGAATATAATTATGATGACGGCGGCTTGGTGCGTAGGTTTGCACCTTTATCACTCGACTTTCGTAATAATCCATTGATTCAACATTTGATCAGTCGGGACTTGGAAATAGCACGGGCAACACAATTAGTGGATTGGTCGCAAAATGTTTTGATCGGCCTACATCAAATCCGTTATCACGCAAAACCCGATGCCCCCTCCATCAGCTCGCCAATCTGGTTGCATCGCGATGATGAACCCGTCGTATTCATCCATCTATTCAACCTCAGCGCCAGCGCACTGGGTGGCGATAATCTTATTTCCACAGGTAATCGGAATATCAGCCGGGTTATCCGACTAACCTCACCATTGGAGTCGGTAGTGCTCGGTAAAAAAGTGCTGCATGCGGTGACGCCGGTAGGCACCAACTCAAGTACTGGTGCGTATCGTGACATCTTACTAATCACTTTTTCCAATGAGGAAAAACAATGACCCGAAAGATCATGATTATCGGTACGGGCATTGGCATTGGTTTTTCCTGCACACAGGCTTTGTTGCATAAAACCCCATAACACCAGGCTTGACGCCGGGCGTAGGCTGGTTCGATGAAACCCGCCCAAGCCACGCTACTGCACGACAAACTAACCTGAATACAACTGCAATCTGCAGGCGCGAGGTGCGCTCGCCATCTGGTTTTAACTATAAGTCACGTGGTGCCGCAATGAACGGGAAGGCAAAATGGGCGCGCCGGGATGGTCAACCTTGACGAGAAAAAAAGCCAACCATTAATCAGCGCTCAGCATTTTATCAATCATTCAATCATCGCAAATGCCCAATCATATTTCCCATCTAAAAACAAGACTGGTATGGTTTGTTAGCTTTTCCGCTTTTGGCGGACTTATGCTCTGGAAGTGCATCTCAGAACAAAATTACATCGATGTAATGATCAGTGTGAGCTTTATCTTCCTCGGCGTTTTTGCATTTCTCAATACAATCCCCTTCAACAAACCCATTTCATTGCATGGCATTCCAATTTCACCAAAATACTATAAGTTAAATGTATTTATTTCAGCTGTTGCCATATCGCTTTTGTTACTTGGGCATGCGGTAAAATTTATCGCTTCATTTTAATCATGTAGTTTAGGTGGGTAAAATTGATAGTAAACACAGTTTTCCATACTACCCAAACTTACTATTCATTCAAAACAGCACCTAACAAAACGCCAAGTAAACTCGCTCGGCGTATTGTTAGGGGCTGAAACTATGACCTATACAACTTCGGCTGCTTCAGTCCAATCCAAGATGACCTTGCCAGACTGGCCAGACAACATTGTTTCAAAACCGGTGACATAGTCCTCAACCGGGAAACGATGGGTAATCATCGGCGAAAGGTCCAACCCGCTTTGTAGCATCGCCGCCATCTTGTACCAGGTCTCAAACATTTCACGGCCATAAATGCCCTTGATAATCAGGCCCTTGAAAATAACCTGATTCCAATCAATTGCCATATCCGCTGGCGGAATACCCAGCAGCGCAATCTTGCCGCCGTGATTAATGGTGTCGAGCATGCCACGGAAGGCACTGGGGTTGCCCGACATTTCCAGGCCGACATCAAAGCCTTCCGTCATGCCCAGTTCCTGCATCACCGCCTTCAAATCCCGCTTCGCGACGTTCACTGCTCGGGTGGCGCCCATCTTGAGGGCAAGCTCCAAGCGATATTCATTCACATCGGTAATCACTACGTGGCGCGCACCCACATGGCGGGCAATGGCGGCCGCCATAATGCCAATGGGGCCTGCCCCTGTAATCAGCACATCTTCTCCAACCAAATCAAAGCTCAGCGCCGTATGGGTGGCATTGCCAAATGGGTCGAGAATCGAGGCGATTTCGTCGGGAATATCATCGGGAATCTTGAAGGCATTGAAAGCCGGAATCACCAGATATTCGGCAAACGCCCCTTCGCGGTTCACCCCCACACCGGTGGTATTGCGGCACAGGTGGACACGGCCGGCGCGGCAATTGCGGCAGTAACCACAGGTGATATGCCCCTCGCCCGAAACACGGTCTCCAATTTTATAGCCCTTGACCTCCGACCCCATGCCCACCACTTCACCCACATACTCGTGGCCGACATGCATACCCACCGGAATCGTCTTTTGCGCCCAGTCGTCCCACTTCCAGATATGGATATCGGTACCGCAAATCGCGGTCTTGCGAATCTTGATCAGCAAGTCGTTGTGACCCACTTCCGGCTTTTTGACGCGCTGCAAGGTCAACCCTGGTGCAGCTTCGGCTTTAACAAGTGCTTTCATGTTTCTATCTCCAAACAGCAGGCGATTATCGGCCTGCTTGATACTTATTACGCCATCAGACCCCTGCGGACTGAACAGCAAGGCGGTCGGTTTGGCGGCGATGCGCCAGCCAACGTGCGCGCCACCGCAACGACGGCCGTTCCAAAAGCCAATACAATGTTGCGCCACCCAGCAAGGCCAGCGCGGCATATACCACCAAGGCCAAAACACCTTGCCCCTGCAACGCTGGGGCCAAGTGCTGGCGGGCAACAGCCCAGACCATTTTGTGACTTAAATACAAGCTGAATGCCATAGCGGCAACGGGGGCAATACCCGGCAAACACAACCGGCCCAGCAGGCTCTGTTCACTATCGGCAGCCGCCACCAAGAAGGCCAATCCAGCGGCCAGAAGGGGGAAACCTGCAACAACAGGCCAGAATGCTTCGCGGCTTTGCAAAAGCCAGAAAGCACCGGCCAGGAGTAATGCTGCACTTATGTACAAAGCCCATTCATGCCGTTGCACACGTGCCCAGATCTGAGGGCGAAACTCACGCAATAGCGCCAGGGCAACCCCGGCCAACAAGCCGTCCAGACGGGACCAGCTTGGGTAATAAATCAACTCCATATAACGCTGGCTAAACAGGTTATCGTTGCTGTGCAACGCCAACAATGGCTCAAGTTCATGCAGCCACAGGGCTCCCCGCAGCACCATTCCACCCAACAATACGCCGGCCAGCAGCGCCATGACCCGCTTGGGCCCGATGCGTCCAAACAAGGCCAGGCAGATCAAGGGCAATAAAAGATAGAAGTGTTCTTCAACACAAAGCGACCATACGTGGGAAAACGCTTTCGGGGTGGAAATATCGATCAGCAGGTTTTCGGTAAAGCTGGCGAACTGCCACAGCGGTTGAATCTGCGTTGTCTCGCGCCAACTGGGCATAGCAAAGTACAGCAACACCATCAGGGCGTAGGCGGGCAGAATGCGAAAGGCTCGCTTTCCCATAAATTCGACGATATCGGGACGCTGCCCGCGCCGCATCGGCACAAAGAGTTGGCCCCCGATCAAGAACCCACTGAGTACAAAAAAGAGATCTACCCCCATCCAGCCCCAGCGCGTAAACGCCAGCAAAGGAGTACCCAAGCCCATTATCTGGGCGTGATAGAACATCACCCAGATAATGGCGAAGGCACGCAACAAGTCCAGTCCGGGCCGGCGCAACGCGGGAGTGTCATTTACGACCAACGCGTGCGCCTTATCCATGACTAAATCACGCCCAGCGTCTTGCCAACCGTGGTAAAGGCTGCCACCACATCATCGATATGCTCGGTACTATGTGCCGCGCTCATCTGGGTACGGATACGCGCTTTGCCTTTGGGCACGACAGGGAAAGAGAAACCGATCACATAAATACCCTGCTCAAGCAGCATGGCTGCCATCTCACCCGCAAGGCGTGCATCCCCCAACATCACTGGCACAATGGGGTGAACACCGGGTTGCAGCGTAAAGCCCGCAGCCGTCATCTTGCTACGAAAGCGCTCGGCGTTGGCTGCCAGCTTTTCACGCAGGCGCGGGCCATCGGTTTCCAGGATGCGGAAAACTTCTAGGCTCGCCGCGGTAATCGACGGGGCAAGCGAATTGGAGAATAGATAGGGACGCGAGCGCTGGCGCAGCAAATCAATAATGGCTTGGCGGCCAGCCACATAGCCACCCGAAGCACCACCCAATGCCTTGCCCAATGTGCCGGTGTAGATATCAATCCGATCACCCACACCACAGTATTCAGGCGTGCCCCGGCCATTCGCACCGATAAATCCAACGGCATGCGAGTCATCCACCATCACCAACGCGCTGTATTTATCTGCCAGGTCACAAATCGACTTCAGGTCGGCGATAAAGCCATCCATCGAGAATACGCCATCCGTCACAATCAAGACAAAGCGCGCACCGGTATCCTTGGCGGCTTTGAGCTGAACTTCCAGATCGGCCATGTCGTTGTTCTTGTAACGGTAGCGCTTGGCCTTGCACAGTCGCACACCGTCGATGATCGAGGCATGGTTCAATTCATCCGAGATCACCGCATCCTGCTCGCCCAACAACGTTTCAAAGACACCGCCATTGGCGTCGAAACAACTGGAATACAGAATCGTGTCATCGGTTTGCAAGAAGCGTGAAATCGCCGCTTCCAAGTCTTTATGCACCGATTGGGTCCCACAGATGAAGCGTACGGATGCCACCCCATAGCCATAGTCATCCACCCCTTTCTTAGCGGCAGCGATCAACCGTGGGTCATTGGCCAGGCCAAGGTAGTTATTCGCGCAAAAATTAAGGACTTCACTGCCATCCTGCAAAGCAATGTCTGCACGCTGAGGCGATGCGATGACACGCTCGGGCTTGAAAAAGCCCGCATCCTTAATGGCTGTCAGCTCGCTTTCCAGGTGGGATAGGAATACGTGGTTCATATTTCTCCTCTTATAGGTCTCAGTCGCCGCACATAAAGCTAAGCATTGTTGATATAGGTCTTACCATCACACCGACACAGACTTCGAGAAAATCTGAGGGTGATTAACCCGCCATAACCGGAACGGATTAACACTTTGAAGGGCTTGGTTACATTCACTGCCAAGGCAGCAAAACCAAGCTACGTAGAATCCGCCGCGATTTTACACACTCCCCGCCGCTGAGTGGGCCAGAACAAGCCCAACAGCTTGCTTTTCCCGGCTTAAAGCAATAACAAAAAGATCGTAGCAATGAACTAATCTATCAGCTGATGGATTTCAGGCTTCAAAGATCACGCCAACAACGTCATATTTAACAAAGTTAACGTCGGGGAATGCTTATCAGCACCCTGAAGGAAATGCGACATGATTAACTGGATCGCAACACTGATGCGTCGCCATAGTTACCCAGCCCGATTTGGGTTGATTGGCGCAATCTCTATCATTACCCTACTTTACTTGGGCTATAGCCTATATCGCACCAATCAAGACAACGTAGACTTTTCCGCCAAGGAAAGAATAGGCGTCGAATACCTGAAGGGCGGGTTGCCCCTGCTTGAAATGCTGGCTACTCGCCGTAACAGTGCCGCATCTACTAGCAATATCGATAGCGCCGGCAAAGTGGACACTGCACTTGCTCAAGTAGCAGCCGTCGAACAAAAGTTAGGTGCAGAACTCGGTACGAATAAAGCCTTCGCCGCAGTAAAACAAGCCTGGCAGGACGCGCGTAACAGTGACGGCAAACCACCGGCCGAACGTGTGGCGCTGCACAGCGCGGCGATTAACCAAGTACTCAACCTGCTGGTTACGGCTTGCGACAACTCCAACCTGACACTCGACCCTGACATTGACTCCTACTACCTGATGGACTCCGCCTGCGTGAAATTGCCCACATTGGCAGGCCGGGTGGGCGAGCAATCGGCGTTGATGCTACAGGCTGTCGGCGCAAAAGCCATGGACGATGCATTAAAAACACGCCTTGTCGAACTGCGCCCCCTGGTATCTGACACCTACTCAGGCTTAGACGGCAATCTGGGCAAAAGCTTCGCCTATAATACTCAACTGCCCAAACACCTGAGTGGTAAACAAAATCAGTTCAATGCAGCTCTCCAAGCCATTAGCGTTAGTGTGGATAAGATCATTGGCAACGACTTGGAAAGCCAAGCGGCGGCGCTACCCGCCAAGGCTGATAATGCAACCAGCCAGATTAGCGCCATTAACCTTGCCAGCAGTGAGGAACTGGATAGCCTTCTACAGGACCGGGTCGAGCGCATTACACTGCAACGCAATATCTATGTGGGGGCGAGTGTTGGGGCCATTGCTGCAATTCTATTGCTCTTCATCGCCCTTTATCGTTCGATTACTGGCCAATTGGGCGACGAACCTTCGCAGGTGGAAGCCATCGTCAAACGGATTGCCGAGGGCAAGCTCGACACCGAGATCAAACTACGTCCTGGCGACCAGGACAGCCTGCTGGCCGCCATTCGCCAGATGCGTGATCAATTACGCGACATGGTTTTGGAAATGCTGCGTCTATCGGAGCAGTCCACCACCGCAGCGCAGCAACTCGCGCAAAACGTGGCGCAGATTGCACAGGCCAGCACCACTCAGAGTGAAGCGGTTGCCGGCGCGGTATCGGCCGTAGAGCAACTCAGCGCGTCTATCGTGAATGGCGCGCATTCTTCCAGCGAAGCCAAAGAGAAATGCACGCTAAGCAACAAGACTGCCAGCGATGGCAGCACCATCATCCGCCAATCCATTGGCAACATGAACAGCATTGCGCAGGAAGTGGGCCTGACTGCACGCACCATCGAAGCCTTGGGCGAGCAATCCGCCGCCATCACCAATGTCGTCGGCGTCATCCGTGACGTTGCCGAGCAAACCAACCTGCTAGCCCTGAACGCCGCCATTGAGGCTGCCCGCGCTGGCGAGGCGGGGCGGGGCTTTGCGGTGGTCGCCGACGAAGTACGCAACCTTGCCGCCCGTTCCGCCACAGCCAGTAACGAAATCGCCAACTTTGCCAGCGCCATACGCACCGCGGCGGGCGATGCAGTCAGCCGTATGCAGGCCACGGTGCAAATTGTAGAAAGCGGACGGCACAATACCGACGCGGCCAGCGACTCCATCGAACGTATCCAGCAAGGCAGTGCCGGCGTAGCCCAGACCATTGAATCGATTGCAGATACCCTGGTCGAACAACGTACCGCCAGCCAGTTGCTGACCCAACACCTGGAATCCATCTCCGGTATGAGCGAAGCCAACGCCCACTCGGCCAAGCAGGGTGCAACCTCCGCCCAACAGCTACATACCCTCGCCAACCAGCTTGCCGAAACCGCCCGGCGCTTTTCGGTTTAGCGTTTCTATTTCTACCCCTTGTCAAGCAGCCACTAGACGGCAAGGGGTCTGCTAAACTCCCCGCCCAGCAGGCTGGCATAAGCCGTTACGACATGGCGACGGCGTCCTCCGCGCACTCGACAGCCAGCCCTACACCCTAGCCCTACCCGCAACAAACTCCCTCAGGAAGCTGCATGCACGACAACAACCAGTTCAGCCTGTTCAAACAACGGCGCTTCCTACCGCTGTTCACCACGCAGTTCCTCGGCGCCTTCAACGACAATCTGTTCAAAAGCACCATGCTGGTGATGATCACCTTCTTTGACCTAGGCTTTGCCGGGCTCGATGCCCCCACACTCGTCAACGCCGCAGCCGGTATCTTCATCCTGCCCTTCTTTCTGTTCTCCGCCACAGCGGGCCAATTGGCCGAGAAATTCGATAAAGCCACACTGGCGCGATGGATCAAGCTATTGGAGATCGCCATCATGCTGTTGGCCTCCATCGGCTTTATCTACCGCAGCGTAGCCCTCCTGATGGGCTGCCTGTTCCTGATGGGCGTGCACTCCACGCTGTTCGGCCCGCTCAAGTATTCGATCCTGCCGCAATACCTCAGCGAGCAAGAACTGCTAGGCGGCAACGGCCTGATCGAGATGGGCACCTTCGTCGCTATTTTACTAGGGCAAATCGGCGGCACGTTATTGGTGGAGCGCAACCCCGATAACGTCGCGGTTGTGGCTGCCGCCTGCATCGGCGTCGCCATACTGGGCTATCTCAGCAGCCGTGCCATGCCCCCTGCCCCGCCGCAGGCCAATGACCTGAAAATCAACTGGAATATCTTCACCGAAACCTGGCACATCATCCGACTAAGCCGGCGTAACCTCACGGTCTTCCATTCCCTGATGGGGATTTCCTGGTTCTGGTTTTTCGGCGCCGTCTACCTTACCCAATTGCCGACCTATGCCAAGGAAGTGCTGGGTGGCAATGCTGAGGTCTACACGCTGCTAGTCGCGTTGTTCTCGGTGGGGGTCGGCGCGGGCTCCGCGCTGTGTGAAGTATTGTCAGGCCGTAAGATCGAAGTCGGACTTGTACCGTTTGGCTCGATCGGCATGTGCATCTTCGGTATCGACCTTTACTTTGCCGCCCCGCTCAGCCCCGCAGCTGGCATTGGCGCAATGGCGTTCTTGCACAACGTCGCTCACTGGCGTCTCATGGCCGACTTTACTTTATTGGGCATCTTTGGCGGTTTCTTCATCGTGCCGCTCTATGCACTCATCCAATTGCGCAGTGAACCAGAATACCGCTCACGCATCATCGCCGCCAACAACATCCTCAACTCCTGCTTCATGGTGGTTTCGGCAGTCGTCAGCATCCTCATCCTGCACGCGGGCGCGAGCATTCCGCACCTGCTGCTGATTGTGGCACTGATGAATATCCCGGTTGCCTTCTATGTCTACGGATTGCAACCCGAATTCCTCATGCGCTTTCTGGTGTGGATCGCCACACACACCATGTATCGCGTCAAGCACGAAGGCTTGCAAAACATTCCCGAGGAAGGCGCGGCGGTGCTGATCTGCAACCACGTCAGCTTCATGGATGCGCTGGTCATCGGCGGAGCAATACGTCGCCCCGTGCGATTCGTCATGGACCACCGCATCTTCAAGATCCCATTGCTGAGCTTCATCTTTCGCACTGCCGGCGCGATCCCCATCGCCCCCGCCAAGGAGGACCCAGCCATGAAAGAGCGCGCCTTTATCAAGGTGCAGGAATGTCTATCAAACGGTGAACTGGTTTGCATCTTCCCCGAAGGCAAGATCACCTACGATGGCGAAATGGGCCCATTCAAACCCGGTGTGATCGAAATCGCCCAACGCAGCAACGCACCCGTCATCCCGATGGCCTTGCGTGGCCTGTGGGGCAGCTTTTTCAGCCGTAAAGATGGCACCGCCATGCTGAAAATGCCGCGGCGGATTTGGTCGAGAATTACTTTAGTGGCAAGTACACCCGTGCCGGTCACAGAATTGGATTTAGCTGATTTGCAAACACGGGTAGGGACGTTACGGGGTAATGAAAAATAGGCAGTGCCCCCGCCGTCCAATGATGAGCGCCCAGATTCGGAAGAGATTTGTTAAGAAGAAAATCTGGGGCCTAGCTTAACAAGCTATTGTTTTTCTCCGCTCAGTCAGGCTACTGAGCATCTCACATACTCGAGATTGAGATTGATCATCCAGCCTTCAAGAGACTCAATCTGATATTCATCACAAGGTAGCAGTACATTGGAAAGACAAGCCCCCCCCACACACATCGATGTAAGCGTCATTGTCCCTGTATTCAACTGCGCTCAGTATCTCGTCGAGTTACTTGAATCACTCTGCGCGCAGGTACATTGTTCCTTGGAAATCATCGCCGTCAACGACGGTTCCACTGATGAGAGCTTAGCTATTTTGGAACGCTACTCGCGGCTCGACCCAAGAATAGTGATAGTTACTCAGGAAAATCTTGGCTTATCTGCTGCGAGGAATACAGGAATTCAACTAGCCCGTGGCGACTGGATCGCATTTGCGGATGGCGATGACTGGCTTGCCCCTGATGCTTTGCATACTTGGTGCAAGGAAGGGTTGGAAAAAAAGCTGGACGTAGTTATTGGAAATGGTTTCCGCTTCGACACTTGCCCCACACAAGTGTTGACCAACCCAATCTGTTCCTGGAAACCAAGCGAAGCCGTGATATCCGGAGAAGATTGGGTCATTCAAAGCGTTGCGCAACGCCAATGGAAGCACTACGCCTGGTTGCAGCTCATTCGTCGAAGCCTTGTTGTCGAGAATGACCTCCGGTTTCAGGTGGGTATGTTCCACGAGGACATTCTATGGACTACTCATCTAGCAGCATGCGCAAAGCGGATAGGCTTTTGCGATGCGCCGTTCTATGGCTACCGCATATCTCCGACCTCGATTACCAACACGGCTTCGCAAGATACTATTGTCCGCAGGGTACGCAGCTATATTGCGATTGTTGACGGGTTGTCCAACGCCACATCTTGGTCACACTTGTCACCACGATTCCGGAAAGCGCTTTTGCGGCAAGCCAACATTGAAGCAGGGCATCTAACAGGTCTGCTTCGAAACCACACCCTACCGCTGAGTCATCAACCTCCAGTTGCAGAATTCACTCTAATTCGGAAGCTAATTGCCCCTGTTTTCAAAGGTGCTACGACGGCGAGTGAAGTCTGGCGAGCGGTCCGCTTCTGGAGAACCGTTTTTCGTATTTTCCCAAAATAATGCCGATTTACAAGGTTGTAGCGTCAAATTGTTCGATTACCCGGACCAGACTGCCTGAACGATTGAAGGGGGGTGAATCAAAAGATTCACGATCGAATATGTGTAAGCCTAGGGTGAGTCTCCCTTGCGCTGATGCTGAAACAATACTCTTAGGCTGGTGGCGTGTAATAACATCTCTCGTTTACCCCATTGGTTGAACCAAGCTTTATTCAGCACTACCCTACTTGTAGCATCGCCCATTTGAAACATACCGTCATTACACCCATGCGGCTTTTAATTCTTCGCACCGGCCCGACTTTGTCCCGTACACGTCGGGCCTTTGCTTGCCGGCTCCACCTACCGCCACGGACACCCGCATGCCTCCCGTCGTCTTGATCCGTAGTCTGCTTGCCCCCTACAAAACCCGCATCGTCATTGCAGCCATCGCGCTGGTCATCGCCGCAGGCTGCATGTTGCTGGTTGGCCAAGGTTTGCGCGCAGTGATCGACAAAGGCTTTGTGGCCAGCGACCCCACTTTAATCGACCAAGCACTGCTAGCGCTGTTTGGCTTGATTGCGGTTATGGCTACTGCCACCTATGCGCGGTTCTACTTCGTATCGTGGCTGGGCGAGCGAGTAACCGCCGACCTGCGGCGCAAGGTATTTGACCATCTGCTCACGCTACCGCCGTCGTTTTTCGAAAGTGGCCGTACCGGTGAGGTCATTTCACGCCTGACCAATGACACGACGCAAATCGAAACAGTGATTGGCTCATCTGCTTCGATGGCGCTACGCAATGCGCTGATGCTGGTGGGAGGATTGGTGATGCTGGCTGTGACCAGCCTGAAGCTGACATTGCTTGTATTGGTATGCGTGCCGCTGGTAGTAGCACCTATTCTCCTGTTCGGCCGCCGAGTACGCAAATTGTCGCGGCAAAGCCAGGACAAGGTCGCTGCCGTCAGCAGTGTCATCGACGAAACCGTACACGAAATCCGTACCGTCCAGGCTTATGGCCACGAGCCAAGCGACCGAGCAGCCTTTGCCGACCGGGTTGAGGCGACCTTCGCGACCGGTAAGCAGCGCATACGTCAACGCGCCATGATGATAGTCGCTGTCATGGTGCTGGTGTTTGGCGCAGTGGCGGCCATTCTGTGGGTTGGGGGCCACGATGTACTGGCAGGCAAAATCAGCGCAGGCCAACTATCAGCCTTTGTCTTCTATGCCGTGATTGTGGCGGGCGCAGTGGCAACCATCTCGGAAGTAATCGGTGAGGTGCAAAGGGCAGCTGGGGCGTTGGAGCGGTTATTGGAACTATTGAGCACCCATCCCGGCGTGGCAAATCCATCCGTACCAAAAGCGCTACCTCTACCTCCCCGCGGCGAGATCAGTTTTGACGCCGTACAGTTCCACTACCCAACCCGGCCCGAACAAGCTGCGCTCGCCGATTTCACGCTCACTGTCGCCCCAGGCGAGAAGGTTGCACTGGTAGGGCCCAGTGGCGCGGGCAAGAGCACGGTGTTTCAATTGCTGCTGCGCTTTTACGACCCAGCCAACGGTACGGTACGCGTTGACGGCATGGACTTGCGGGATGTGTCTATTGATACTCTGCGCAGCCGTATCGCGATCGTGTCGCAAGAAGCCGTGATCTTTGCTATGAGTGTTCTAGACAATGTGCGTTACGGCCGTCCCGATGCCAGCGAGGCCGAGGTCAAAACCGCTTGCGACGCAGCCTTTGCCAGTGAATTCATCGAACAGCTACCCGAGGGCTATCAAACCGACCTGGGAGAGCGCGGCGTGCGGCTATCCGGTGGGCAGCGCCAACGGATAGCCATTGCACGGGCCATACTGGCCGATCGCCCCATCCTGTTACTCGACGAAGCCACCAGTGCATTGGACTCGCACAGCGAACGGATGGTGCAGCAGGCACTTGACCGGCTCATGCAAGGCCGCACCACCCTGATCATCGCCCATCGGCTCTCCACAGTACTGCACGCCGACCGCATTGTACTGGTCGACGCCGGACGAATCGGGGGTGTCGGCAGGCATACCGAACTTTTAGCGAGCAACCCGCTGTACCACCGGCTAGCCCAATTGCAGTTGCAAGCATAAAAACTTCTGGGACTTATAATATTTCGTTGAAATAGCCGTTATCTAACGGTAATTATTCAATATCTTTTCGATACTGCCATTTCTCTTTAATTCCTGCAGGGCATTAATGATTTTTTCTGGTGGCACCTTCCCTTTTAAAGGGACGCCGCATTGAGATCCGACACGGGAAATAACCAATTGCCACCCAGAGAGATGATGATTTGGATTGATGCGCTTATACCAACTAAGCACCAATGCATCCGATATCCCATACTTTGTACGCCCTGCAGCTAATTTAAGAATCACACTCTGCTGAGTAACCGCATCTTCACGCGTATACCTTCCGTTGGAAAAAAAAGGATCTAACGCAGGGTAGTGATACCCCAGTACACCCCCGATAGTCGAATCTACCGGCATATCGGCAATGGTTTTGGGTTCTGGCGTAGTTTCATGCGCAAAGATCACATCAGACAGATCAAACAATGGTCCACTCCAAACATACTCATCCGGTGACACCGTCCATTGCGGAATGAGTTCACAGAGTAGGTCTGCCTTGCCTGCACGCACTGCGCTATCCACTCGCTTCCAAGGTAGCGTCACAAAAGACACCTTCATTGCCAGCTGTATGCTAAGTGCCTGCCCAAGATCATACATGATGCCCCCCACCAACCTTTCACCCTGAAACTTGGCATCAGGCATGGTTGAAGAAAGCGTAACGCCAAAACGAAGACTCTCAGCCGCTTCGGCTACTTGCGCAGCAAGCACCATTGGCAAAACCGCACAGAGTAGTCGCTTCATTTGCGCTGTCACTTTCCTTCAAAAAGGATGACGCTGCATAACCCCGTTACAGTATAGAGACTGATAAATCGAATACGTTTGCCAATAGCGCATCAAGCAATAAGGCCACTTGCCATTTCAACGCTGCTAGATATGGAACTTAGGGTCCGCCGGTGGATGCGTAAGGCAATGACCAGCTTGAAGCTTCATACTGCGTAACGCTAAATTTAAATGCCCCCGGCAAAATCGGGGGCATTCTTTACGGTGTTGGTTACGTACTTATTATAGAAATAAGCACGCCCTGGATACGAATAGATTAGCGCTTGGCGTTAATGCGACGGGTATTCAAGCCATCACTTAACACGACTTCCCATTCACCACCACTGGAAAGACGGGTGACATCAATCATCACTTGCCCACCCACCAGATCAGCACCAACCAGGGTCTTCTCTCTGCCCAGGTGTACCAGAGTCAGATACTTGAAGCGGCTGTCATCCCAAGAAAGATTCAGCTTGCCACTACTTTCCTGCCACGCCAACTTCACACCACCGACACTACCTGAATAGCGGGCAGCAACCTGTGGCTTTGCTTGTGGCAATACCTTGCCTGACTTCAGTACTTCGATGCTGACAATCTCAGCGGTAGGCTTAACCAGCTTCAGCCGGAAGTGCCTTAATGGCGTAGCCGCATCAGCGACCTCAACCGCGTGGAACGGGGTTACCACCTCGCCACCGTCACTGAGCCGTAGCTTAAGCTGGTATTCGCCGCTATAGCGCTGTGGCATACCAAACCCACCGCTGACCGGCTCCAGTGTTACGCCTTCATTTTCAATCTTGCCGGCAATTTCCAATAACTCCGCTTTTGCTGAGTAAGCTTGCATCGCTGAGCCGGTAGGGTAAAGCCAACTTTCCAAATGGGCTTGGACCTGAGCATAGCCATAGTCAGAGAACCAGTCCCCATCACAATAACCCATGATATCTTTAGCTTTATCACCATCAAGTTGTACGATCGCGCCCGTTAAATTGTCATAAACGGCCGCATTGCCCAAACCACCATCCGCATAAGGAAAGCCCGGCTCCGTATTAGCTGCACCACCGCAAGGCGCGTGTGGACGACCAAAATTGTGGCCTAGCTCATGCGCCATTGTCTGTAAATAGCCTGAGTTACGCGTATCAAGACCAATGGAAGAACGACGATTGCCATCACCGGGTGACGTTATATTACCTAACCCGGCAGTACCACCATGGAAATTGGCATCTGGAACCAAGCCGTAATAGTGCTTTTCATTTTCTTCTTTATCACGCAGCTGATCCAACTTGTTCAGGGTGGAACCCCAGCCAAATGATCCTGGAATCAGGAATTCCGCATGCTGCTCTACAGAAATATTGGTCTCGGCAATCGGCAACATCTTGCCCAGCATAGTACGCACTACTGTCAGGTCCGGCACCAAGCCCGTTAGATTCCTTTCTTCAACTTTAAGTGGTACGAGCGTTAGAACCAGATTCGTTGGCTTACCCACCACCGGGCGCGCTGTTTCGCTTGCGCCTGTTGTCAGCTTCTTCGCAGGGTCGACCACGATTTCTAGGCTAAGGTCTTCTTGTATCCAGCTCGCAGGCAGTTTGGTCGTAAAGGTTTGGTCCAATGCACTCGCCTGTGGCACAGCCAACAATTTACTCGGGCCGGTCAGTTGAATAGCACCCAATGATTTACCACCCGCTTTCCCTGTCACCTGGACTTCAGGGCTATTCGTGCCATCACGCCCAGCAACAAAAACACGCAATAATGCTTGCTTGCCTGGAACCAAGCGTTGATAGCCCTCTCCTGGCGTTTGCAGATAAGTTTGGCCTACTTCTACACGGGCAATCGCAACAACTGGCTTCCCAGAAATAGCCGCTTCAACGTCTGTTAACACACCTGCAACAACGTCGGCTTGACTACCTCCCTTCAGCACCACTTCGCCACCACCTGCCGGCAATTTGAAAGTCAGCTTACTCGCCTCTCTCGATACCACGGTGACCGCTGCTTTATTGACCGTAACCGTCGCGACGCTGGATAAGTTGCTACCCGTCACCGTAACAATTTGATCCGGTTTCCCACCTCGGGGCTGCATGTCCTTCGCCACAATGGTGGGTGCTACCCAAAAGTATTGGTCTGTGTTGACGCTGCCGTTTTTTTCCTTCCATGTTAAATTACTGCTCACTGCATCCACCGGTACGGTAACGCGTAGCTTTTGACTACTGACAACTTCCGGTTTTGCCAAGGCAGAAATCTTATCCGGGTGAAATGAGATTTCCCGGATCCCATCAAGACCTTCCCCTTCTATCTCAATCACGCTGCCAGCGGGTGCCTGTATGGGTTTGATGGTAGTTACCTTGACAGGTGTCACCACAGTAAGCGGCTGCGGCAACGCTAGTACAAGATTATTGCCGTAATGAAGTGTCAAATTACCCGATTGGGTATTTTTTTCGATATAGACCTGTATTTCGGTGTCAGATTTTCCATATGGATAGATGCTGAGTTCCTTGCCATTCAGTCGTACTTCCTTAACCAAGTCCAGATTAGCGCCCAATAGCTTTAAGTAGCTACCGCTATACGCAACCCTAGGATTAAGCCTCCTAACGACGGGCTCTCCGACTATCGCCACCATCTGCGTTGATTGAACAGCCGCACCGCCAGTCTGTATATCAATTACACCCGCTTTCGCTTTGTCCGTAACTTCAACGGTGAGCTTGGTGTCTGAATCCTTAGTGAAACTCAGTTCCACCCCACCCATCAAGACACGTGTCACAGCCTGCAATCCACTGCCGGATACGGTTAAGCGATCACCGGCCTTCACTCTCAGAGGAGAGACATCACTGATTGCCAAGGTGGAAGTCGGAGGCTGTGGTGTTGGTGTTGGTGTTGGTGTTGGTGTTGGTGTTGGTGTTGGTGTTGGTGTTGGCGTTGGCGTTGGCGTTGGCGTTGGCGTTGGCGTTGGCGTTGGCGTTGGCGTTGGCGTTGGCGTTGGCGTTGGCGTTGGCGTTGGCGTTGGCGTTGGCGTTGATGTTTGCGTGTCTCCGCCTCCCCCGCCACCGCAAGCGGATAGACCAAGCATTAAACATAAGAGCAGGGCGCTGAGAGGTTTTGATCGGACGTGCATTTTAATATCCAATAATTTATTAATCTTGCCAGTTCGGGCGAATGGTCGCCATATTAGCAAGAACTTCTGATATATGGAAATTAAAATGACAAGGTCATCCCAAAAGATGACCACTCTATCCAATTGATAGATAAAGAGAATTACGGTTCCAGCAAGAATTTTCCAAGCAAGAAGCAGGCATAAAAATGACGAACAGATAATCCGCTTTGCCCTCTACCAAGTCTTATCTCCTACCCGTAAGCCACGGCTCAAGACCTATAACCCCCGCAGCAAATCACGTTTGATATCGTCGATATATTCCAACCCTACCGAAATGCGCACCAGACCTTCGCGAATCCCTGCCGTGGCTTTCAGCTCGGGGCTAATTCGGCCGTGGGTGGTGGTGTAAGGATGCGTTATCGTTGTCTTGACATCGCCCAGGTTCGCTGTGCGACTTAGCAGTTGGACACTATCGATAAGCCGCCACGCTGCATCCTTACCCCCCCTCAGTTCAAATGACACCACCCCCCCGCCCCCGGACTGCTGACGCCTGGCCAAGGCATGCTGGGGGTGGGAAGGCAGGCCGGGATAATAGACTTTCGCAACGGTGGGCTGCTGTTCCAACCATTGCGCCAATGCAAGGGCGTTTTCACAATGGGCTTTCATACGGATGCCCAATGTTTCCAGCCCCTTGGTCAGCACCCACGCATTGAAAGCCGAAAGCGTCGGCCCGGCCGTGCGCAAAAACTGGTAAACAGGTTCAATCAAGGCTTTACTGCCCACCACTGCCCCTCCCAATACCCTCCCTTGCCCATCGATGTATTTGGTCGCCGAATGGATGACCAGATCGGCTCCATGCTTGAGCGGCTGTTGCAAAGCAGGCGAGCAAAAGCAATTGTCCACCACCATCAACGCCCCATGCCGATGTGCTATGGCAGAGATGGCGGCAATATCGGCCACTTCAGTCAGCGGATTCGATGGGGTTTCAAGGTAGAACAGACGGGTTTCAGGCTTTACTCCCATTTCCCATGCAGCTGGGTTCGTGGCATCCACATAACTGGCGCTGACACCAAACTTACCTAACCAGTTGTTGAATAGCTGAATTGTGGCCCCAAACATGCCGCTTGATGCCAATATATGGTCACCCGCCTTCAGATGACCCATGCATAGAGAGAGGATGGCTGACATACCGCTGGCCGTGGCCACTGCAGCCTCTGCGCCTTCCATTGCAGCCAAACGATCCTGAAACTGGGTGACGGTGGGATTGGTAAAGCGCGAATAGATGTAGCCGGGTTCTGCGCCTGTAAAACGGGCAGCAGCTTGTGCAGCGTTATCCGCCACAAAGCTGGAGGTCATGTATAACGCCTCGGCATGCTCACCAAACTGACTACGTTCCTGTCCCGCACGTACGGCCAGGGTTTCAAGGTGATACTCAAACTCATCCTGCATGACGTATGCCCGTTTCAATATTTAAATAGTGAGCTGGTACAAAGAATCTGTTTACTGCCTCGCAAGCTAGGGCGAGACAAGGCGAAAACGTTTGAGGAAACGGCGTTTATCATTGGTAAATGAGCACCCGAGGTACGTTTTCAAGGCCACATCGCCGACGCGTAGCAGACACTAGGGCACCTCGAAAAACCCGAATTTTTGACATTACAGCGGCGTAAGTCGACCTTGCGTTGCTTCCAGACAGCCAGTTCCGGAATTTATCACTCGTCTTGCATCGCCTTCCCTCCCGAATTGGCCATTTCCAGCCAATCCAGACGGATTCCTGGCATCAGAAGGCCACCACGCCAGCGACCTTCAGATAGCACAAGCGTTGCAAGTTGTACCCCGCAATCTTCCAGTGCAGATTCAAGGTGGCGCGTGCCAACCCGATGCAACGTAGGGCTTTTCCACCCAACTGCGCCAAGCTCGCAAATGGGTGTTCAACACGAGCACGGATCTTGGCAATCCGTCGATTGCGACGTTTCTGGCATTCGGACAAAGGCTTGTCCGCTCTGCCTTTACGCTGGTTGTGCATGCGCCAGCCTT
>NZ_PDZH01000062.1 GCF_002735695.1 Chitinimonas sp. BJB300 | reverse complement strand
TGTCAGAACGAGGCGGGAATGCCTCATTTCCAACATCGGCAATTGCCAGCACGATACGAACCCCTTGCCTGCCAGAGCTGCGCGCTGCGGTTGAGCACGACCCCTACCGCGCGAGCGGTTTAGTCCTTGGCCGAACACCCGCCGTTTGACGTCGCCCTGTTGATCGTCCGCTTTTTGGCTAGTTGCTTACACCTGATCGGTGCTATCCAAGCGACCGAATCTGCGTCGATTCCTGTCTCACTATTACGTCGTTTAGCGGTAACCGCGGTTTTTCGTGGACGCCGACGGATTCTCCCACGCCAAGCCTGTTCGTTGGGTCAACAACTCACCCGTGCTAGGCACAGCGGACTTTGTTTACTGATGTCAAGCGATCGAGGTGAGGCGGAATATGTATTTGTACGCTATGCGAATTTGCCAGCCAACAAGGGGGACATGGTCGTAAACTGGCGCTTACGACCAGTAGAAGGATATCCCCTGTGCCTCAAGTGTTTGACCAAATCGAAGCTGCCGTTGATGCTGTCCTTGCTCGAATTCCGGGTGATATCGTGCTCGGCACACCGTTGGGCATAGGCAAGCCGAACCCCTTTTTGAATGCCTTGTATCAGCGCATTAAAGCGGATCCAAAACGTAAGCTGAAGATCATTACCGCGCTGTCGTTGCAAAAACCGGTGAGTGGTAGTGATATCGAACGGCGCTTTCTTGAACCCTTTGTTGCGCGGGTGTTCGGGGATTATCCCGATTTGGACTACGTCAAAGACCTACGTGCTGGCAGTCTGCCGGCCAATGTGGAGGTGTTGGAGTTTTTCCTCAAAACCGGCGACTACCTGGGTAATCAAGCAGCTCAGCAAAATTATATTTCTACCAATTACACTTTTGCGGCACGCGATATTGCATTGCATGGTGTGAATTTGATCGCTCAGGCAGTTGCGCAATGCGAAACGCAGAGTGGGCCGCGCTGGTCCTTGTCCAGTAATCCAGATCTCACCTACGAACTCGCCGAGCGTTTGGCGGTCAGGGATGGACATCCGTTGATCGCGGTGGGAGTGGTGAACAAATCGATGCCTTATATGTCAGGCCAGGCGGAAGTACCTGCCGACTTTTTCGACTTGATCATTACCGATCCTGCCGGTAGCCATGACTTGTTCGCGCCACCGAATATGAAAGTCAGTTTGCAGGACTATGCCATCGGCTTGCATGCCAGCAGCTTGGTGGCCGATGGTGGCACCTTGCAGATTGGTATTGGCGCTTTGGGTGACGCGATTGCCCAGGCTTTGATTGTGCGCTATCGGTATGGTGAGGCGTACAAAGCGCTGTTATCGGCATTGTGCAATGGCGACCTGACCGGTCGTGAGTTGGGGACATTCGAGCAAGGTTTATATGGCTGCTCGGAAATGCTGGTCAATGGTCTGTTGGCGCTGCTGGAAGCAGGCATTCTGCGCCGCGAGGTCTATGCCGATGCCAGCCTGCAAAGCTTGGTCAATGCGGGCCGGATTGGCGAGCAGCCCGATACAGGCGCGCTGGTAGCTTTGCATCAGGCTGGCCGCTTGGCATCGCCCCTGCGTGCGGATGATCTGGCTTTTCTACAGACGTTTGGTTTGCTCAAGCCTACTGTTACTTATGAAGCGGGCAAATTGTGCTGGCAAGGACGCCAATATACGGCCGACCTGAACGACCCTGCCGCATTGGCGGCAATCGGCAGAGACCTGTTGGGGGAGCGACTGCTGGGTGGTGTCGTGCTGCATGGAGGGTTCTTCCTCGGCCCGCGTGATTTTTATCAGCGTCTGCGCGATATGTCCGATGAGCAGCGACGCAAGATAGAAATGCATCGCATCGACTTCATCAACCAACTGTATGGACCCAATGGCAGTTTGGCAGTGGCGCAGCGGGGCAAGGCGCGTTTCATGAATACCGCCATGATTGTGACCTTGCTGGGGGCGGCCGTGTCAGATGGGCTCGATACCGGCCAAGTGGTATCGGGTGTCGGTGGCCAGTACAACTTTGTCGCCATGAGCCATGCATTGCCCGATGCCCGCTCGATTTTAATGCTGCGTGCCACCCGTGAACACAAGGGTGAGTTGCATTCCAATATTGTCTGGAACTATGGCCATACCACAATTCCGCGCCATTTGCGCGATGTTGTGGTCACCGAATATGGCGTGGCGGATTTGCGTGGCCAGCCCGATGCCGAGGTGATCAAACGCCTGTTGGCGGTTGCCGATAGCCGATTCCAGAACGAACTGATGCTCAAAGCGATGTTCAACGGCAAGCTTGAAGCGGATTATGTCTTGCCGGAAAGCCAGCGTAATAATCTGCCCGAGAGACTGGCAACACAATTAGCGCCATTCCAAGCCAAAGGCTTGCTGCCCGACTTCCCCTTCGGTACCGACTTTACTGCCGACGAATTGGCCATTATCGATGCGTTGCAGAAACTGCGCCAAGCTGCCGATAGCCCCCTGGAATTGCTGGGTATGGCCTTGAAGAGCCTCTTTGCGGACAAGGAGGCTCCAACAGGTTATCTGGAACGGTTAGGGTTGGATGAAGCGCGAGATTTGAAGAGCTTGGTGATGCGGCGGCTCTTTGTGGGCAACCTTTAGCCATCTTGAATCTGTTCAATGGAAAAGCCCTGCTTTTTGGCAGGGCTTTTTCAATGCGAGTGCGATTTGCTTGGTCTGGCGTTACCAAATACGGATACGTTTCCCCGCGGGGCGGAACATGCTGTCGCCTGCCTTGGTGCCAAAGGCGGCGTGATAGGCATCGGTGTTGAGCGCCGGTTGGTTGGCGCGGAAATGGTCGGGTGCGTGCGGATCGCTGACCAACAATTGCAGCAGCATCTCCTTGCGCATCTTTTCCCGCCACGATGAGGCATAGCCGATGAAGAAGCGTTGGTCACCGGTATAACCATCGATAACCGGCGCTTCCTTGCCATTCAGCGACAGTTGATACGCTTTGTAAGCGACTTGAAGACCGGAAAGGTCGGCGATATTTTCACCGAGCGTCAATTTGCCGTTGACATAACGACCCGGTAGGGCTTCGAGGTCGTTGAAATCCTTCACCAGTTGTGCAGTGAGCTTATCGAACGCCGCCTTGTCCTGCTTGCCCCACCACATGCGCAGGTTGCCGTCGCCATCGTACTGCGCGCCGCTGTTATCAAACCCATGGCTGATTTCATGGCCGATGGTCGCGCCCACATTGCCGTAGTTGGCGGCATCGTCCACGTTAGGGTCGAAGTAAGGGGGTTGCAGATAGGCTGCAGGGAAGACAATCTCGTTCATACCGGGGTTGTAATAGGCATTCACGGTTTGCGGGGTCATGCCCCATTCGGTTCGGTCAACCGGTTGATTGAGCTTACTCATCTGGTAATGGTGCTGGAAGGCCGCCCCGCGGAGCTGATTACCCAGCGCGTCGCCTGCTTTCACCTCCAGGCCGCTGTAGTCACGCCACTTTTCCGGATAGCCGACCTTCACCGCGTACTTGGACAATTTTTGCTGGGCGGCAGCTTTGGTGGTGGGGCTCATCCAGCTGAGCTCGGCAATACTCTTCTCGAATGCCACCAGCAGGTTCTGCACCAGTGTGTCGATCTTGGCTTTGGTCTCAGGTGGAAAGTACTTGGCCACATAGAGTCTGCCGACAGCCATGCCGAGATTTTGTTCGACCATTGCCACACCGCGTTTCCAACGTGGGCGCATTTCCGTCGCACCGGTCAGGGTTTGGGAATGGAAGCGGAAGTGCGCCTCGACAAAGGCTTTGGGTAGTGCCGGCGCAAAGTGGTCCAGCAGGCGGGCTGTCTGGTAGTCCCGCCATACGGCCACAGGCTCGCTGGCCATCAGACGGCCGACTGCCTTGGCATAGCTGGGCTGGCCCAGGTTGACTGCCTCGACATTCGGCACCGCAGCGCTGGTGAGCAATACCGACCAGTCAAAGCCCGGCACTGCACGTGCCAGCGTGGCGAGACTGTGTTTGTTGTAGGTCTTGATCGGGTCGTACTCATCCTCCTTGGTCCACTGCGCGCGGGCCAAGCGGGTTTCCAGCCCTATGACGGCCTGCGCCTTGTTCGCGGCATCGGCGGGCTCGCTGCCGGCCAGTACGAACAGGGTTTGCAGATAGTCCAGATAGGCTGTGCGCGCTTTTTTCATCGCGGCATCGTCCTGCAGATAGTAGTCGCGGCTGGGCATTCCCAGGCCATCCTGCCAAACCTGTAGCAGATAGTGGCGTGAGTCGCGGCCGTCTATCTCGGTGTCCAACATCAGTGGCATATTTACGCCGAATACTTGTAGTGCACCCATCTCCCGTACCAAATCCCCACGCGTTTCCACCGCGGCCACTCGGTCGAGCAAGGGCTGGAGTGGTTTCAGGCCCAGGGCCTCGATAGTGGCTTCATCCATGAAGCTTTGGTAGAAAGTGGCGATTTGCCGGGCTGTCGGGTCGGTATCGGCCGATTGGGCTGCCTGCTCGACAATCTCACGCACATGGCTTTCGGACTGGTTGCGTAGCTCACCCGTCGCGCCCCAGCTGCTGCGATCGGCTGGAATATCCGCCCTTTTCTCCCAGCCGCCGTTTACGGCTCGAAAGAGGTCGTCCTGAATGCGGACAGTCGTGTCCAGGTTTTCTGGGTATACCCCGGAAGCGGGGTTGGCGATGGCTGTTATCGACAGCAGGGCGAGTGCGATGTGACGTAATTGCATAAAACTCTCCTCCTCTTGGATGGGGCGCGGCTAACAGCGGACCGTGTGATGAGTGTCTGACTAGACTGGATTGATCCGTATCAATCAACACTGCGAGGGGGCGAATTCTAGGCGTGGTGATATATCAAACTATTTCGGTGCGGCAAATATAGCTGGGCTTGTTGCAAAATCGCCCACCCTGGGACCGGACGTTTCGGCATTGGGGTGGGCGGTGCGATCAGCCAGGCTGAGGCAGGGTGGCGATGCTATTTGGGTTTCTGGGGCGTTGGCGAATAGCGGAGGACATCTTGCTCCGGCCGTAGTGCGATGATGCTGCTGGAGGGTGCCACGATGTCATTTTCTACCGTGAATTTTCGCGTGGTGAAATTGGCAATGAGGCGTGTGCCATCGGCGTAAGTGACTTCCTGCACCCGCTTATCCGGCGTCAGCCACCGAAAACCAACCAATGCCTGAGTGGCCAGTTGTTCATGCAAGGGACGGAAAAAGCGCTCCTGCTGTTGAAGATAGGGTAGACGTTGTGCCAGTGTGTCGACGTTCAGGTGCAGGAGCGGCGGCACATTGTAAAGCTGTTGCAGCAGCTCACGCTCGACAGTGACTTCAGGGAATTTCAGGTTGTCGTTGCCCCAATGGTGTGTCGTGATGATTGAATCGTGAAAGACTGCTTGATAGAGCGGCAGGCGATTCGCCGGGTCGAACAGTACGCTGCGGTAGGGGGCCTTGAGAGGAACCGGCTTGAAGAAAATGGTGGGTTGCTCATGCGGGTAGTACCCCCCAAGGAAGTAGGGTGACTTCTTGTCCTTGTACATGGCAGGATCGCCCCAACCGAACACGGGTGTCTGCATACCATGGGCAAATGCAATACCTCGCGCGGTGGTGGCGTTGCCGCCTTCCGACCCTAACGGTATCTTCATTTGCTGGCTTACCACACGCTGGTTTGCCACATAACCTTCAGCTACCGCAGCCTCATCATGTTTGCGCGCAGGGGCAAAGTCGTCAAATACCATACCCGCGGCGTAGGCATCAAGAAACCAGCTATTGAAATTTGTTGCTTTCTGTATTGCCGTAATCCGTTCGGTAAGCAGTGGCCGCACACACTCCGGATTGGTGTAATGCCCACTTTTCTGAAAACCCGCCCTGGGTTGACCATCGGCTTTGATAATCGCGCAGCGCTGGTAGACATCTGCGCCTAGATGGGCGGTGTTCCAGCTTGGGTCTTTGGTCAACGGCAATGCGGTTTCGTATGAGTCGTAAGGGCCGATCAGGTAACCTGCGTCAACAGCGGTCTTGATGGCTTCCGGGTGCCACAGACCGCCTTCCCAGGTATCAAGTCCAATCCACAGGCGCGATAGCCCCGCCTTTTGGATGCTGGCGAAGGTGCGTTGCGATACGCCGCTGCCCCAGCTCGCAGGATCTTTGCCCAGAAAAGTGCCAAACTCCTGTGCGACCTGTTCACGTATATCACTGTAGGCTGGGGTGATAGCAGCGACCTTCATCTCATCTTTCTGCCAACGTTGCCGTGCCAATGCCAGCAGTCCCAGATTCATTTCCTCCAAGAGCACCCGTTTCTGGTAGCGATCGGGCTGCTTGGGCCAATCTGCCAATAGGTTCTTCGCTTCCTTGCTTATTTGGGATTGCAGGGCCGTAGCCAACGCGCTATTGCTGCGTAGCTGCTTAGCGAGACCAGCCCAGTCAGTCACATCGCTTGCGGAGAGTAGGTCGGCACCCCAAAGGTAGACATGACCTGCGCCGATCAACTTGCGGAGATCCGGCTGTGTTGCCAGTTTATCGGCCATGGGTTCGAACCGATCTTCTTTCTTTAACCATTCACGGTAACGTTTAGCCCCCGCCAATGGGTCGGCCTTGCCCAGGTGAAGCAGGGCCTGCATCGGTTGTTTGAGTGCCAATGGCGAAAACTGGTGCGATACAGTAAGTGCAATACCTTCCTTGCCATCAGGGCTGAAAGTCAACTGGTTATGGAATGGGTTAATCAGTAGCCAATTCAGGGTGTGGTTGCCCTGATCCAGCCCCCACAAGGGCAGGCTCAATTGCTCACTGCTGTCGAGCTCGCTGATGTTGTTCAGAAGATATTGCCGCCACTCACGGTTGGTACGCGCGGCATACATGCCTTCGCCAATAGGAAAGATCAGTCCGGCCCCAAATGCGGCATCGGGCTGCTTCAGCCAGGTGAGCTTCCCTGCTTTTTGTGCGGTTGCAATTACTTTGAGGTCGGTGCCTTCCAACTCCAATGTCCAACTGTGCTGCGGCCATTTCCAACTGGCGCGTTGGTCATTTTGCGTAAGCGCGGTGACTGGTTGCGCTGCGACACCGGTATTGATGAGGCGTGCTTCCTCACCTTTGGCTGTGACCTTCATGGCCAGAGTGGTGGGGTCGACAGATACTTTCCATTGCGTATTTTCCAGGACGACTTCGGCGTGCAGCGTTGCCATCAGCAGCGTGCTCAACCATGTCATTTGTTTCAGTTTCAACATTACAGGTGATCTTTCAAGGGGGAAGATAGAGCGTGGCGTAGATAGTTGACCTGTGTCAGGCCGATTTGTGCCCAAGGTATCGAATTATCTTTTGCGCGTGGCGTGCTGCGTGAATTAGCGTATAGCTAGTGGTAGTCGCAGATAGGGCATCTGCGGCGATGATGATCTGGATTCGTGCTTTTCGGGCAGGGACGGCCTGGAATGATTGGGGCCGGAATGAATACATAGCGCCTGGATTGCCATTGCGCTGTGGAGGTAATCGGTAGGATGTGGTCGGGGAAACCTATCCGTCAGGCATATCAAACCGCACCCCTTGGGCCAGGGGCAGGGCATCGCCATAGTTAATCGTGTGGGTGGCCCGGCGCATATAGTTTTTCCAGGCATCCGAACCCGACTCCCGTCCACCGCCGGTATCCTTTTCGCCACCAAACGCCCCACCGATTTCCGCACCGCTGGTGCCGATGTTGACATTGGCGATACCGCAATCGGACCCGGCCGGGCCGAGGAACAGCTCAGCTTCACGCAGGCTGTCGGTGAAGATGGCGGAACACAGGCCCTGACTGACTTCGTTGTTCAGGTCGATTGCGTCGGATAATTCTGCATAGGGCATGACATACAGAATCGGCGCGAAAGTTTCTTCGCACACGATCGGCAGGTTGCCTGGGACGCTGATGAGGGCGGGACGAACATAATAGCCGCCAAGGGGAACGCCGGTTTCCAGCCGATTTCCACCGGTAACGCAGACACCGCCTTGCTGTTCGACCGCTTGTAGGGCCTGCTGCATGGCCCAATAGTTGTCGGCGTTGATCAGTGGGCCTACCAGCACGCTGTCTTCGCGCGGGTCGCCTACCGGTAGGCTGTCGAAGGCCTGGGCGATACGGCTCGTTAGCGTCTCGATAAGGCTTTCGTGGACAATCAGCCGGCGCAAGGTGGTGCAGCGCTGGCCGGCGGTGCCTGCTGCGGCAAAGATGATGGCTTGGAGCGCCAGATCAAGGTTCGCGCTGGGGGTGACGATAAGGGCATTGTTGCCGCCCAGTTCAAGCAGCGAGCGGCCAAGCCGGCTGGCCACGATTTGGGCAATGGCGCGCCCCATGTGGGTGGAGCCTGTTGCCGACAGTAGAGGCAGCAAGGGGTTTGCCGCCATCCATTCCGCGGCTTCGCGGTCGCCCAGTATCAACTGGCAGATATGGGCCGGTACGATGTCGCTCATTTCATCTACGGTGTCTTCCACCAACCGCTGGACGGCAATCGCGCACAGGGGGGTTTTCTCGCTTGGCTTCCACACGACTGCATCGCCACAGACCAATGCGAGCATCGCGTTCCATGCCCATACCGATAGCGGAAAGTCGAAAGCGGTGATCACGCCTACGGCGCCGAGGGGCTGCCATTGCTCCATCATGCGGTGATTAGGACGTTCGCTGGCCATGGTCAAGCCGTGCAACTGGCGTGACAAGCCGACGGCAAAGTCACAGATGTCGATGCATTCCTGTACTTCGCCTTCCGCTTCGGATGTTACCTTGCCGGCCTCCAGCGAGATCAGTTGGGCTATGGCGGTCTTACGCTGGCGCAGTTTGTTGCCAATACGCCGTATCAACTCGCCACGCAGAGGGGCGGGGACACTGCGCCATTTCAGGAAAGCGCCATGCGCGGCTTCAATGGCGTGCTTGACCAAACCCTCGGTGGCTGGGGTGAATTGGCCCAAGGGGCTGGCATCGATAGGGGACAGCATGTCGCGTGCCGGCGCATCGGCATAGTGGGCGGCACCCGCAACCAAGGCGGAAGGCCATTGCGGTTCAGCGGCCAAGTCGGATAGATGCAGGTCGGCGATCAGGTCTGGCGGCAGGGGCATGCTGATTCCTCATTTACGGTCGAAGCGGTGAGCTTCTGTCCCACTTAAACTCTGTTGGGCCTGCTGCGAGCATAGTCGCTCGGCACCCGCTTCTCCAGGCAGCGTTGAATTCAACACCATCTTTTAAGATTGAATTAAGCCTGTGCGCATCTAATTGCAAGCTGTCCACCAGCCATCAGGAGCACAGCATGAAGGTCGTTTTCTCTCTTATTGCTTTTGTCATTGCTGGTAGTACGCTGGCTTCACCTGAGTGCACAAAGGAGCCGAAGTCCAAATGGATGTCGGATACCAAGCTGCAACAAAGGCTCAAGGTCAAGGGTTATCAGGTCAAAAAATTCAAGACTACCGGCAATTGTTATGAAATCTATGGCCATGACAAGGCCGGCAAGAAGGTGGAAATCTATTTCAACCCGGTAACCGGCGAGGTGGTAAAGACCAAGTCTGCGACATAAGTCACCGCTCTGTACCCGGCCTATGTTTATTGCGTGTTCCCGAACCATCATGGAGCGTATTGTTCGAGCGGCAGGCGTTGGTAGGTCGCTTTGAGGGGCCTTTACCGGCAGTGCTGAGTGGGCATGGGGGAAATCGTGGGAGGGATGGAATGGGTGCAGTAGTGAGCCGCCGTGAATGGATTGGTATGGTGTTGGTGGCGTTGCTGTTGTTATTGGTCTTTGAATTGACGCCCCTGGATGTATTGTTGGAAGACCCGTATTACCAAGGCAGCCGTTTTATCGGTGCAGGTAATTGGTGGTTGGAAGTGTTTAGCCACCATTGGGTCAAGCTGGCTGTTGTTTTCATCGCAGTCGGTATTTGGGGCCGCTGGGCGTTGAGTTGGCTCCCGCCACGTTGGCCAATCGATAGACACCGTTGGCTGGTCGTCGGTGTGGCGTTGTTGCTGGCACCCGCGACGGTGTCGGCCTTTAAACAGATGAGCGAAAAGCCCTGCCCATGGGATTTGGCGCGATATGGAGGGAAGTTACCCTACACCAGCCTGTTGGAACATCTGCCGGCAGGCACCCCCCGTGGCAAGTGTTTCCCTGCCGGCCACGCCAGTACTGGATTTGCCTTATTTGCCATCGCCCTGTTCTGGCGGGGGAATAAACCGCGACGCGCCTGGTTTGCTTGGGTGCTGGCCTTGGTTATCGGTACGGCGCTGGGCTGGGGCCAGCAGCTACGCGGCGCGCATTTTCTATCTCATACACTATGGTCGGCATGGTTATGTTGGGCGGTCTGTCTGGTTGTGTTTGCTGTGCTACAGCGTATCAAAGCCAATAACCCGGCAGAGGGGCTTACCTCGGTTTCGGTTTGAAGGCATCCACTTCGCTAACCGGATTGAGAACCTGGCTAAGAGCCTGTCTAAAGTCTCGCGAGCTAGGGCAAGATAAGGCGAAAACAGCCGAGGAAGCGGCGTTTACGCGTGGTAAATGAGCATTCCGAGGGTATTTTCAACGCCGTATTGCCGACGCGCAGCAGACTTTAGACAGGTTCTAAGATCTTACTGCGCAGCCGTGCACCAAGGTTGCCTGCCTGCCGAATCCCACGTACTTTTCCGCTATGCGCATACTCCTTGTTGAAGACGATAACCTGTTGGGTGACGGGCTTAGGGTCGGGTTGACCCAGGCTGGTTTTACCGTGGATTGGGTGAAAGATGGCATTGCGGCAGATGCTGCAATGGCAGCCAATGATTTTGCCGCCGTGGTGCTGGATTGGAATCTACCGCGCCAGGATGGCCTTGCCCTGTTGAAGAAATTACGTAGCCGACGCGATGCGACGCCTGTGCTGATGCTGACAGCGCGGGATGCGTTGGCGGATCGGATTGCAGGCTTGGATGCGGGTGCCGATGATTTCCTCATCAAGCCTGTGGCGATTGCCGAGTTGGCTGCCCGCCTGCGCGCGCTGACCCGCCGGGCAGCAGGCCGTAGCGAGCCCTTGTTTCGCCATGCCGGGTTGACGCTGGACCCAGCCCGTCGTTGTGTGGAAATGGCGGGTAAGCAACTGGAGCTATCCGTGCGGGAGTTTGACTTGCTGGCGTTGCTCATCGCCCAGCCGGGTCGGCCGCTGTCGCGTGAGCAGATAGAGAACGCGCTGTATGGCTGGGGTGAGGAGGTGGAAAGCAATGCCATTGAGGTGCATGTCCATCACCTGCGTAAGAAGCTGGGCGCGGATTGGATCAAGACCCTGCGTGGGGTGGGCTACGTGCTCAAGCCTGAGAACACGGCGTGATCACACGTTCTTTGCGGCACCGGTTGATTGTGTTGTTGTTGGCTGTTTTGGCGCCGACCTCGTTGATACTGGCGCTGGTGGCCTATCAGCATAGCGTACGTGAAGTAGATACCTTGTTCGATCACCAGCTGGAACAGGTGGCCGCCACATTCTTCCTGCTCGATCTATCCCAGTTGCAAATTGCGATCGATGCCCCGGGTTTCCAGCATTTTGACGACGACGACGCGTTTGTCGCCCAACTGTGGTCAGCCGAAGGCAATGTGCTGATGCGCAATGAGTTCTCGCCGCAGATTCCTTTTAATCCACACCCCCCGCGCATGCAGACATTGGAATTGGAGCACGAAAACTGGCGGGTCTTTCGGGTGCAGGAACCTGTCAGCGGCCGTTGGTTGGCTGTCGCCCGGCCATTGCATGAGCGTGACGCGCTGGTGGCGGGCTTGGCTGCTGGATTGGTCTTGCCGTGGCTGATGTCTCTGCTATTGCTGGTGGGTTTGATTTGGTGGGCGGTGGGACGCGGCCTTGCCCCTTTGACCGAGCTTTCGCAGCAAATCGCCAGCCGCCGGCCTGATGATCTGATGCCTGTGGCGGTGGACGCCACGCCTTTGGAGGCCGCTGTGTTGGTGAGCGAAATCAATCTATTGTTGACCCGGGTAACTGGTGCATTGGAGAACGAGCGCCGGTTTACCGCCGATGCAGCACATGAGTTACGTACGCCATTGGCCGCTATCCGTGCACAGGTTGAAGTTGCGGCCGCTGAATCGGATGCCGAAATCAGGCAACATGCTCTGCGACAGGCTGAAAAGGGCGTAGCAAGGGCAACACGGCTGACCGAGCAGCTTTTGACTCTGGCGCGGTTGGACCATCTGGACGCGGTGCCTGATACGGGCGAGTGCGACCTTGTCGCTCTGGCGCGTGAGGAGCTGACCGATGTCACCGGCAGGGCGTTGGCGGCTGGGGTGGATATTGCATTGGAAGGTGGCGATGGGCTGGTGCATGGTTCTGCCGAACTTCTGTGCCTGGCTTTGCGGAACTTAATCGACAATGCGCTGGCCCATACGCCAACCGGTGGCTGCGTGACGGTGAGTGTCACGCGTGATACGACCGGTGTGTGCCTGCAAGTGCAGGATAGCGGTGAAGGCCTGCCTGCTGCAGAGCTGAGCCGTCTGGGTGAGCGTTTCTTCCGCGCCGGCAGCCGCCGGCCAGGTAGTGGGCTGGGTTTGTCCATTGTGCGGCGTATTGTTGTTTTGCATGGTGGCAGTCTGGTTTTCCACACCAAGCCAGGACTATGCGCACAACTGCGCTTTCCTCCACACGATTGACTGCACAAGCTTGTGGGGCCAGTGTGGACAAGCTGGCTAAGCTGATGTGTAACAAGCGAAAATACTAGCTGCTTAAAATTTAAGCAGGATGGGTTGAATTAGGACAAATACCCGTCAAAAGGCCAAAATTCCCATCAATGCTGGCTTTGCCCACAATTGCACACAGTTGGGGAGGTACAAGCTTGTGGGTTGGGTGTGAACAACTTGTCTAAGCATCTGAACGGATAGGGTTTTCTTGGGGTGCTTATTTTTTGAGCGATCCTGAAAAAAGCCGTATTTCGCCCGATGAATGTCTAAGATGCCTAATACAAGGCGGTCCCTTCGGTACTTTTACACAGCGGGAAGCTAACAAAGCTGTGGGTGGGCTGTGGGCAAGTAAGGCAAGCTACTGAGACAACGGGGTTTTTCTGCCTTGCTGCAATTTTAGGCATGCAACAGATCGATTCACAGCATTGCAGGTGGCTGTCATCATCGCGGGAGTTCATTTTTTGTGGCTCACATGACCGACGATCTGATCGAGTTCATCAAGAGCATCCTGTTGGTGTTTACCACGTTGCTTCCCATCATCAATCCGCCTGGCGGCGCGCCGATTTTTCTTTCCTATACCTACGGCAGTAGCGACCACGAGCGCAAGCTGATTGCCAAGCGCATTGCGATCAATGGTTTCTTTCTGCTTTTGGGCGCCATGTTCGTCGGCACCTACGTTCTGAAGTTCTTCGGCATTTCATTGGCAGTCGTCAAGGTTGGCGGTGGTCTGGTCGTGGCGGCGGCGGGTTGGCGGTTGTTGAATGCGGAAGAAAGCAACCACGAGCCGGCGGGCGACAAGCCCACGGATGGCGGGCTGATGCGGCGTGCTTTTTTTCCGCTGACTTTCCCTTTCACCATCGGCCCTGGCTCCATCTCGGTCGCCATTACACTAGGCGCGTCGTTGCGCTCGCGTGGTGGTATCGATGTATTGAACCTGGGTGGAGGTATGATTGGTATTTTTCTGCTTTGCACCGTGGTGTTCTACAGCTATCGGTTCGCCAATCGACTATTGGCGAGATTGGGCGAGACAGGTATTACCGTATTTCTACGGCTTTCCGCCTTTATCCTGCTTTGCATCGGCGTGCAAATTCTTTGGAATGGCGTGGCGGAACTGTTGCGCAGCGTGGTCACTGGTGTCTGATTCACCCACAATCTGTCTGGAAAAGCCTGTGGGCGGCCTGTGGATAAGCCATGCAAGCAATTGAACCGGCAGGTGCTGCTTTAGTTTGCCTTAAAATCGGGCAAACGGCGCTGTGGCGCCGTATTTGGTACGTAGCTATAGCCTATCGCTCGCTTGTTCTGCCCATTGCTGCGGGCGGCCGGTTACACTAGTAGCTTCATCATCACTAGTTTCCCATAATGGAGATAGCTCTTTTACTCGGACTGATTCTGCTCAATGGCTTGTTCGCCATGTCCGAGATTGCCCTCGTTGCAGCCCGCCGTGCTCGTTTACAAGTCCTCGCCGAAACCGGTGATGCAGGCGCCCGCGCCGCCATCAAACTGGGTGAGAATCCTACCCGCTTCCTATCTACCGTTCAGATTGGCATCACTTCCATCGGTGTACTGAACGGTATCGTTGGTGAATCCGCCTTGGCCGGTCCCTTCTCGATCTGGCTGATTGGGTTGGGTATGAAACCCGAAGTAGCCAGCATGTTCGCGCTGGTGCTGGTGGTGTTCTGCATTACCTATATTTCGATCGTGGTGGGCGAACTGGTGCCCAAGCGTATTGGCCAGCTAAATCCTGAACCCATCGCCCGCTTGGTGGCCCGACCCATGCAATGGTTGGCCGCCCTGACCAAGCCATTTGTGCGGTTGCTGACGGCTTCAACCGATTTGGCTTTACGTGCGCTCAGCGTTCGTACCGATCAAGCCAATATGGTAACGCAGGAAGAGATCCATGCCTTGTTGGCGGAGGGGTCTGAATCCGGTGCGATCGAGCAACACGAGCATGAGATGGTGCGCAATGTGTTTCGGTTGGACGACCGCCAGATTGGTTCGTTGATGACGCCGCGGTCCGATATCGTGTTTTTGGATGTCGAAGCCGAGCACAAGATGAACCTTGAAAAGATCGCCGAGACCGATCATTCGCGTTACCCAGTCTGCAAGGGGGGGCTTGACGAAGTGCTGGGCATTGCCACCGCCAAACAAATTCTGGGTCAAACCTTGCGTGGCGAGCAGGCAGAGTTTTCTACCCACCTGCAGCAGGTGGCCTATGTGCCGGAAACCTTGACTGGCATGGAATTGCTGGAGAATTTCCGCACGACATTCGTTCAGATGGCCTTGGTCATTGATGAATATGGTGAGATCCAGGGGCTGGTGACGTTACAAGACTTGCTGGAGGCGATTACGGGTGAATTCAAGCCGCACGATGGTAAAGACGCCTGGGCCGTTCAACGTGACGATGGCAGCTGGTTGCTTGACGGTTTGATCCCTACGCCTGAGCTGAAAGATCGCTTGGCATTGCGTGAGGTGCCCGAAGAAGACAAGGGCCGTTACCACACGCTGGCCGGTATGTTGATGCTGCTGCTGGGCCGGCTGCCGCAAACAGCCGACAAAATAGACTGGGGCGGGTGGATTTTTGAGGTGGTCGATATGGATGGAAAGCGTATCGACAAGGTATTGGCCAGCCGAGACCCCAGTGCCGATACCAGTAGCGATGTCGAAGTGGGTATGGATTGATGTCACACCCGGCTGAGCCGATTGCGCTGCTGTTTGGCCAGCCGGTGATCGAGCTGCCGAATGACTTGTACATACCGCCCGATGCGCTGCGGGTGATGTTGGAGCGTTTCGAGGGTCCGCTTGATCTGTTGTTGTATCTGATTCGTAAGCAGAATTTCGACATCCTGGATATACCCATGGCGCGGGTGACCGCGCAATACATGGACTATGTGGATGCAATGCGGGTGCAGCAACTGGAGTTGGCGTCAGAGTATCTGCTGATGGCTGCCATGCTGATCGAGATCAAGTCGCGTATGTTGCTGCCGCGCCAAGCTGTGGTGGAGGGGGAGGAGCATGATCCGCGGGCAGAGTTGGTCCGTAGGCTGCTTGAATACGAGCAGATGAAACTCGCAGCCTACGAGATTGACCAGTTGCCGCAAGCCGGGCGGGATTTTCGTTGGGCTGCTGTTTGGTTCGATAGAGAGATGGTGGTGCGTCTACCCGATATAACGCCGGTTGATCTGAAACAGGCCTGGATGTCGTTGCTGGCCCGGGCCAAACATAACAAACAACATACCGTACGGCCTGATGAACTCAGTGTGCGTGAGCAGATGAGCGGGATACTCAAATTGTTGGCGGGTGGGCGTTATCTGGAATTCGCCGAGTTGTTTGATACCAGTCGGGGTGTGCCGCTGTTGGTGGTCAGCTTTATTGCGGTATTGGAATTGACCAAGGAAGGGTTGATTGCGGTGACGCAGGCCGAACCCTATCAACCCATTTATGTCTGCCTGGCGGGTGCCGAAGCAGCCCCACAGTGCCGAGCAGTAGATTAGTTGTTGAATAGATTTGCCATGCAATCGAGCCTACACGACCGCCAGCATATCCAGAACGTGATTGAAACCGCCTTGTTGGTGGCAACTGAGCCTTTGGGGCTGCACGACCTAAAAAGGTTGTTTGCTGAAGAACTACGCGCCGATTTACTCAATGAGGTGTTGGAAGCGATTCAGCAAGCTTGGCAAGGGAGGGGGGTGGAACTGGTGAAACTGGCCAGCGGATGGCGTTTTCGCGCGCGCTTGGAGTTCCAGCCTTACCTGGATAGGCTCAGCCCGGAAAAACCGCCGCGTTATTCGCGCGCGGTCATGGAAACCCTCGCCATCATTGCCTACAAGGGGCCGCTGACCCGGGGGGAGATTGAAGAAATTCGCGGTGTGGCGGTGTCGACACAAATTGTGAAGACACTGGAAGAGCGCGACTGGATTGAAGTCGTGGGCCACCGCGAAACACCGGGCCGTCCGGGTCTATATGCGACGACCAAGGCATTTTTGGACGACATGGGGCTCAAGAGCCGTACTGAGCTGCCTGCATTGGCCGAGTTGGGCCAGTTGGTCGTATCCGAACCAGAATCCACCCAATAATCTGCCTATGCTGGTGTTTGGTGGCCGGTCTGCTAGGCTGAAAACACAAAATCTAGGCCAGGGCGAATATCGGGTATACGGCCGGCGCAGTGGCGGGCGTGCAATGGATAGCGAGACTATATACACCCTGATACACGAGCGCGGCCAAAGCTGGCTTGCCCAGGCTGATGACGGCCATCTGGCGTTGCTCTTGCCGGACCCAGGCCTACCAAAGGTGCCGGCTCCGTTCGATGTTGGCCATGCTGTTCTATCCCCCCTTGAAGGCAATGCAGACATCGATAGCATTCGCTGGTTGGCCTATCGCTGGGGTGAAGGACAGACTTTGGCGGAGCGCCTGTCGTTGGGACCGCTTGATGGTGCTGAAGCCGTGCAAATGGTGGCGCGTTTGCTTGAAGGTGTGATTCATACGGGCTTGCTGGGCTATGCCATGGCTCCATTGCGTGTAGAGCACGTATTGTTGAAGCCCGATGGTGGCATTCAGTTGGCGGGGGTGCTGCCGCAAGGCGCAATCAGTGAGCCACTGCTACCTGGGGTGGCTGAACTGCTTTTCCATGCACTGAGTGGACAGCCGGCGGCACGTGATGGGCGTGGCGCGTTTCCCTTATTGTCCAGTTTAGTCCCCGAGATCGATCCTCACCTTGAGGCCATTGTTGCCGGCGCAATGGCGCAACCCGGCTATCCGGTATTTCGGTATCCGTTGGATTTACGCACCGCTTTATTGACGTACCTAGATGGACTGTGTGAATCGACGGCTGGTGGTGAAGAGGAGGAAATGGCGCCGTTGGCCCAACTTCTCCACCGTATGGAAAACACCGACGATTATCCGGCGTTGTCGCGGGCAGTGGGTGCGATCAACCATATTGCCGAAGCTGATACAGAAAAGCTGCAAGCGCTATCAAGTGTGATTTTGCGCGACTTTTCGCTGACCAATAAGGTGCTGCGATTAGCCAACTCGGCCAGCCATGGTCAATTCAATGGCGGTGCCAGTACGATTTCCCGCGCTGTCATGGTGCTGGGCTTCAACACTGTGAAGTCTCTCGCGCTGGCATTGGTGTTGATTGAACATCTCAGTAATCGGGAACACGCTGAAGCTTTGAAAGAGGTGGTGGCACGCGCTTTTTTTACCAGTCTCATTTCCCGTAAGTTGGCTGAAAAATGTGGTTATCGCGATCTGGAAGAAGCCCGGGTTGCTGGTATGTTCCATTTACTGGGCAAGATGCTGACGGTGTTTTATTTCCATGACGAGTCTCAAGAGATCGATCGTCTAGTGGCTGAGGGAGAACGCGAGGAGCTCGCAACACAGCGGCAGATTGGCATGAGTTATGCCGAGTTGGGCATGGGGGTGGCGAAGTCATGGAATTTGCCTGACAAGCTTGTCAGCAGCTTGGCCAGCGAAAGCGGAAAGCCTCGTACACCCCGGCAGGATAGCGATTGGTTACGTCTATTCTCCAACACGGCGGCTGGCTTGATGGAGGCGACGCTGGCGGTGGAGGAGCCGACCCGCTTCAAAGGTTTTTTGCGTGTGCGCGATCAATTTGGGGATGCGCTGCGCGTGAGCGAGCGAGACTTGCGGGTTGCAGTCAACGATGCGATTCAAGAGACATTACACGAGGCGGCGGTATTTGGCCTGGATGCGCAGGGAAATGGTGCACTGTCGCGCCTACGCCAGTTGGCTGGGCTGCCGGCGCTAACTGTCAGTCCGCCGGAGATGGAAGAATCGGCAGTGGAATCGGCGGCGTCTCCACAGGTGTCAGAATTGCCACCAATGATTGATGTGCTTAAACCGGATATCAAAGACCGACCGTTGGTTATTGATGCGTTGGCCAACTGTATCCAGGAAGTAGCAGAAACCTTGATTGGTGAGTTTCGGCTGAATGATTTGCTGCGCATTATCCTGGAAACACTCTATCGTAGTTTAGGCGCACAGCGTGCCTTGATTGCCACCCGCAGCGTGCAGCGTAACGCCATTGTTGGCCGTTTCGGTTTTGGTGAGGACATCGACCAGTTTCTTCCCCGGTTCATTCTGACGCTAGACGACAGTGCCGATGTTTTTCGTGTCTCGCTGGCTAAAAATGCCGACATGCTGATTGAGGACATTGATAGCGCGGGTATACAGGAGCGGATTCCTGCTTGGTTTCGGCAAATAGGCGCGGGGCAGACCTTCTTGCTGATGCCGGTGGTGATTGATCGCAAGATCGTGGGAGTTTTCTATGCCGATAGCGCACAGGCGGGTAGTCTGATGTTGGGGCCCAAAGAATTGTCCCTTTGCAAGACATTGCGTAATCAAGCTATTTTGGCGATTCGACAGAAAACACCGGCTTAATTGCGTCGCCGCAATAGCATTTTTGCTCTATTTTTCAAGTGACTGTTATATAAATAAAAATAAGTAATCAATCATTTTGTGCATTGCACAAAATCAGTTGACTCCCTAATTGGCGCTCCTCATAATGGGTTCATGCTGCGGTGCAGGATTTCACAGTTGAGCACAGTTGCAATCACCCATATCAAGCTAGGAGAAGACCAAATGTTTGCTACCACCGATTTCGCCGCACTCGGCCAAGCCCAAGTTGAAAAGTCGATCCGTTTATCCAACATTGCCCTTGCCGGCGCTGAGCGCTTTTTCGCGCTGCAATTGGATGTTGCCCGTGATTTGATTGCTAACAATACCGCTACCGTTAAGGCCTTCTCCGAAGTGAAAGATGTACAGGGTCTGATTGCACTGCAACAACAAATTTCCCAACCTGCCGTCGACAAAGCCCTGGCTGTCGCCAAGCATGTCTACGAAGCCACCAGCAGTGCACAGGCTGAACTGGGCGCTTTTGTTGAAGAGCAAGTAGTCGAATTCAATAGAAACCTTGTTTCCAACCTGGATAAGGCTGTCAAACAGGCGCCGGCGGGTTCTGAAATCATGGTTTCTGCAGTCAAGACCGCTGTGGCAACCGCTGCTTCGGCTTATGACACTGTTGCCAGGACTGCCAAGAAGGTCACCAGCGATTTTGCTGATGCAGGTGTTGCTGCTGCTGAGAGTTCGGCAAAGGCTGCTGCGAGTGTATCCAAGAATGCAATGCGCAAAAATCCGCCTAATATCGCGGTCTGATTGGTAAGTGCAATCAATAACTTCTCGTCATTGAAAGATGGCGGGCAGATAAATAGAAACCCACGCAGTCAGCGTGGGTTTCTATTTATCTGGGTTTGATGAGCTTGGTAAAGCGCTTTGTTCGCATAGCCAAATCAGTAATTGAGCCAACCTATGTGCGGGCGAGTCACTATTAGTGGCGGACACGAAGTCAAATAAGGGTGGGCGTGCATGAAAGGGCTGGTAGTGCTCATTCTGGCTGCTTTGTTGGTAAGCGATAGCCAGCGCTTTGATTTTTGCTTGTATCTGTTGCTGGCCTAACCAAAGCGGCTGAAATGCTGCGAATGGCACGGTATGGATAAGGCTAGCCAATCCGAGTAGGCCGCTCCCCACTTCGTGGCTAAGTTGCGACAAGAACTGTGGCGCCAGCAACCCGCCTGCATGCAGCCAGCCGCGTGGTAGCGGGGCGAGCGCATCCAAAATGTCTTCCGCACGTTTTAGCATGTCGACACTGCCACCCGCCGCCAATTGAAAACCATACTGCTCGGCAAATGGACTGTCTTGCCATGCTGCGGTAATAGCATTGGCCGGCAATGGATTGGGGATGGGGGTATCTGCGTAGATGAGCAGGTCATGGGCTTGAAGCGCAGGTAAGGTATTGCCGGTGCATAGCCCTATATAGTTGGTCTCTTTGCCTTGGGATGACCGGGAAGCCGGGTGAGTACCGTCCAAGAGCTCACAGCAAAAGCCAGCCCGATTCAATCGTGCCAGGACAGGTTCTGGTCGAGCTGTGACGATCAATCGCATAGGAGATCATCCCGTTCCGACTGTTCGCACAGCCGCCGCCGTACGGCGTCGTTGCTGAGATGTTCAAGAAACCAACGCAATGCATTGCCTCGTAATTTGCTTGGCCAGGCGACATTGAGTTGGGCGACTTGTTTTTCTTCTTCGACATGCAGCTCAACCAGCTTGCCGCTTGCCAAATAGGGTGCTGCGTTGCGGCGGGGAAGGAAACCGACACCCATGCCCGCCAATTGCGCACACAGCTTGTCGCGTTGGCTGGCTACGGTCAGTGTGGCTTGACCTGTCAATAAGCCGGAAGTACGTGGTTGGAGAGTACGCGAACTGTCGCCCACGCTGATTGCCCGGTGGCCTCGAATGATTTGCATCGGTATTGGCTGGGGTTCTCTTGCAAGCGGGTGTTGTGGCGCAACAGCCAAAACAAATTCCACCCAACCCAGGCGCTGGCTGCGAAAGCCGCCACCAGGTGGTGCTTCGTCCGGTGCCCCGATGGCGAGGTCAGCCCGCCCCGTGTAGAGGGCGTCCCATACCCCACCATACCCTTCGTGCAGGAAGCGCAGCCTGGTCTCTCCACCAATGCGGTCAAAAGCAGCGACGGATTCAAGCAATACTTCGAAGTCAATCAGGTCACCTACGGCAATGCGTAGTTCAGGCTCCCACCCAGTTGCTACGCGCTTTACCCGGGCTTCCAGGGCGAGCACGGCATCCAGCAATGGACGGCCCTCGCGCAACAGTTCTTGGCCTGCTGGAGTTAGCCGGGCTCGATGGCCACTACGATCGAAAATCAGCACGTCCAGATCTTGTTCTAGCTTTTGTATGGTGTAGGTAATGGCTGAAGGCACGCGATGGAGTTCACTGGCAGCACTGGCGAAACTGCCTTTTCGATCAATAGCATCGAGAACAACCAGAGCGTCAAGCGACAAGCGCATTTCAAGGATTCCGAAGTAGTTGGACTCAGCATTAACAAGCAACTGCTATGGAAGTATGGTTGAGTCTGTTTGATTTGCTTAAATATTCATCGAATCGCCTGAATGCATGCTGCGCCGCAGCATCAGTTTAAGCAATAGGTGATTGATCAATAGGGGTTTTCCTTGTGGGTGGCCAAGAGTAGGATGTTTCTTAGTTCCGGCGCAAGATCGGAATCTGATCATGGAGACCTTCCGCATGAAATTGAAGTCTATTTTGGTGCTTTGGCCCTCGTTTCTGGTAGCAGGTATCTTGAATAGTTTGTTTTTCACGCTCTTTGATCCGCTGGAGCTGAGTTTTGGCGGTGAACCTTTGTTTGAGAGCCGGGTAGTGGCTTATTCCTATGGTTTTTTCGTGTGCTGGTTATTTGCGGGCCTGTCGAGTGGTTTAACGCTCTTCTTCGAGCGTGATCGGGCCGAGATCAATCGTTACTGTCCGGTTGACTTCAGCAAGCCGCAGCAAGAAGAGAACGAAGCGCATTTAATGCATTGAAAGGGTTGGTTGCCCAAATGAATGGCTCCCACCCTGCATTTAAAGCGTGACATAGCTGCATAAAGTACGATTCAAATATAAAGGCGACCAATTGGTCGCCTTTATATTGTTGTTTATGTGCTGCTACAGCTTCCCAGTAATATTCTTATGCCGCCAATGTCGAGTAAATCAACTTGCTTGCCTTGGACTCTGATCAATCCATCGGTTTGAAGGCGTGAAAATGTCCGGCTTACCGTTTCAAGTTTGAGGCCCAGATAGCTACCAATCTCTTCCCGCGTCATGCGTAGGTGAAAACCATTGGCAGAAAAACCACGAGCTTCAAATCGTTGGGAAAGATTAAGTAAGAAGGCTGCCAGCCGTTCTTCAGCCCGCATGTTCCCCAGCATGAGTAAGAGACCCTGGTCCCGTACGATTTCCCGACTCATCAGCTTATAAAAATGGCGAGTCAGCGATGGAATGTCACGCGAAAGACTATCCATCTGCATGAAAGGCAGCTCGCACACCTCACCGTCCTCTAGTGCGATAGCCGTACAGGCGTGCTTGCCGCCTAACGCATCAAGGCCCAGCAATTCACCCGCCATATGAAATCCGGTGACCTGTTGCCGCCCATCCTGCGACAAGACGGTTGTCTTGAAGAAACCGGTTCTGATCGCATAGAGCGAATGAAACGATTGGCCAGCCAAAAATAATGCCTTGCCCCGTTTCAGGGGGATGCGTTGGCGGATAATTTCGTCCAACTGTTGGAGTTCTTCAGCGGTCAGTCCTATCGGTAGGCATAGCTCGCGTAGACTGCAGGTAGAGCAGTTAGCGCGTAGTTCATAAAGTGGGATGAATTCGGAAGTGCCGGACATGGATAGAAAGACTCGAATGCTGCGTCAGCTATAAGTGTGATGGCTAAGGGAGCACCAAACAAGGAGTAACGCCAATTCCTCGTCTTGCTGATTAGGTGTCAACCTGTATAAATTGTATTTTTGGTTTGCAGCAAGCTGCTTGGGCTTGGATAAACGCTGTTTATGGCTAATACATTAGACTTGGTTGGTTTTGCAGCATGGTTTGCGGCCGGTTTTCTGGGTGGTGTCCATTGCCTTGGCATGTGTGGCGGCCTTGCCTCCGCCCTTGGCCTGAATCTGTCGGGTAGCCGTATATCTTTGCTCTTGGTTGCCAATCTGGGGCGATTGACCTCGTATATTACAATCGGTGCATTGCTTGGAGGAGTCTCGGGGGCTTTGGCATTGATGCCGCATGCCTTGTACTTTCAGGCGGTATTGTATGTGGCCTCGCTTCTTTTGGTGATTATGCTGGGGTTTTACCTTGCCGGTTGGTCACCCTGGTTGGCTAGGCTTGAGCGGGTAGGTGCCCCGCTATGGCGGCGCTTGCAACCGCACTTTAGTGCTTTGCTGCCTTTGCGCAGTATTCGTACTGCATTTGCAGCAGGCGCTATTTGGGGATGGTTGCCTTGTGGTTTGGTCTATACCGCAGCAACAGCTGCTTTAGCCAGCGGGTCCGCTTGGTCAGGTGCAGGCATCCTGGCGGCGTTTGGGCTGGGTACGCTGCCTAATCTGATGGCAATGGGATTGGCCGCCAACCAAATTTTGCATTGGCGGCAGAAAGTATGGCTGAGGCAAGTTGTGGGTTTATTGCTTGCAATGTATGGTTTGTTCGGACTATTTCGCTATTTCATCGGGTAATGATCATGTCTGCTAATAGTTTTGATTCACTGGTCGATTATCAAGCTCAAATTCAGCAATTGATCAGTAATGCGGAGCGAACCCTGTGCTGGTTTGATGCCGATTTAAGTAGCAGCGGTATTGATAAACCAGAATTAGTGGCGTCGATTCGCCATTTTCTGGCCGCATCAAATTTAGCGCGAGTCAAAATCTTGTTGCAGGAGGACGTTTGGTTTTGGCGTAAATGTACACACCTTAATGAAGCGTTAGGTGCATTTGGCCACGCTGTAGAGGTGCGAATATGCAACGAAGTTGATAAAGTGCCGGGCGAGCAATTCCTGATCAGCGAAGCCGCTGCGGTAAGGCGTTTTTATCCTACATCGATGCGCGGTGAGGCGAGCAGTTCCGGAACTGTACGGACACTGTGTCAACAGCGATTTGATGATTTATGGTCCCGCGCCGAGCTTCCAAGCGAGGGACGCCGGCTTTTCATTTAAGCTGTACAGGCCCATTGAGATGTTGCACTGCAATTTGAGGCTGGTTTTTTCTATAAAAGCTGCTAGAATTTTGCCGTCGGTCGAATTTGATGCGTCAAAGGTTTCAAAGCCCTCGATCAACGGTCGATTGCTTACAAGTTTTATTTAGAACTCACACTTACTAAGGTTAAAACCATGAACAAGCTCCTCGTTGCTGCGCTGATCGCTTTGGGTCTGGCCGCTTGCGGTCAAAAAGAAGAAGCCCCTGCTGAAGCTGCTGCTCCTGCCGCAGAAGCCCCGGCTCCTGCTGCTGCCCCCGCTGCTGATGCTGCCGCTGCTCCTGCTGCTGCTGAAGCGGCTGCACCAGCCGCTGAGCCAGCAGCTGCTGCACCAGCCGCTGAACCTGCTGCACCAGCTGCTGCCCCGGCTGCTCCTGCTGAAGCGCCAAAGTAATTTTGGGTTCGCAAGCAGTTGCGTAAAAAGCCGGCCTCAGGGTCGGCTTTTTCTTTGACGATATGCACAAACATTGAGCACATACAACTTACACCAAGGTTTAATTCATGAACAAGTTACTGATTGCTTTATTAATTGCCCTGGGTTTGACTGCGTGCGGTCAAAAGGAAGCGGCTCCTATTGTTAAGTCTCCAGTTGCACCGGCTGCTGAAGTTATCGCAGCACCCGCTACTGATGCTGCCGCAGCTACTACAGCGGCTACCGAGGCCGCTGCTGCTGAGTCCAATTAGCCAGTTCCTGCTGAATTGCCAAAGCCGTAATTGGCTCTGCGGGCGGAAATGCCAAAGAAAATGCCGACTCAAAGGTCGGCTTTTTCTTTGGCAGCATATACAGCTAAAAGAATCTAACGCCCCGCTCAAAGTCTCGCACTAGGTGTTTAGTCCCACAGTGTGCTGGAACGGATCAATCCTGAAATGTTGTGGTTCGGTTGCCCAGATCTTGCAAACATGTTCATAAGGGGTTAACCCCTTTAGCGTCTTCAAGCGACGAGCAAAGTTGTAGGCCATCAGGAACGTCTGCAAATGCGATTTCAGCTGATCATGCGATTGATAGTGGTAACGCTTGACCGTCGCCTCCTTAATCGTCCGATTCATACGTTCGACCTGTCCATTGGTCCAAGGATGGCAGACCTTGGTTAGCCGATGTTCGATGTGGTGGGCTTGGCAGAGGCGATCAAACGGAATCGCCCAGTAGGCTTTAGTGCCTTGCCGCTTGGCAAACTGAATGCCGTTGTCTGTCAAGATCGTATGAATGGTGTAAGGCACAGTGGCAATCAAGCCAGACAGAAAATCCCTTGCCACCAGGCGTGTTGCCCTGGGATGAAGCTCAGCGTAAGCCAGTTTTGACGTCCGATCGATGGCGACAAAGAGATACAGCCGTCCTTCGTCAGTTTGGACTTCGGCAATGTCGAGATGAAAGTAGCCGATGGGGTATGGCTTGAACGATTTCTTCTGCGGTTTATCTCCCTCGACTTCGGGTAATAGGGAGATGCCATGGCGCTGCAGACAGCGATGCAAGGCAGAGCGGGTTCAAATGCGGCATGCTGGGCTGGAGCGCGTACAAGCAGTCGTCCAAAGGCAGCAAGGTGTACTTCCGGAATGCCACGATGGCGGCTTCTTCCTCCTGCGCCAGCACCGTCGAACGGGCTGCCTTCGGCCCCATGGGTGCATCGTGCGTAAATGAGCGAGCCCGCCATTTTGCATTGGTCTTGGGATTCACCCCGTGCAGCTTGGCCAGTGTGCTCAGGCTCGCTTGACTATGTTGTATCGCTCGACGGGTTGCCTGTGTCGTTGTGGCGCTTCCATGTAAGACTTGTCCCATAAATCATCCTTTCGTAGCTGGCTATAAATTAAACCAGCACACTGTGGGACTAAACACCTAGGGAAAGACAAGGCGAAAATGACAGAGACAGCGGAGCTTACTCAGTGGAAGCATGAGTTTCCCGAGGGCGTCTCAACGCGATATTGCCGATGCGCGGCATGCATTAAATAGGTTGTTGGACTTTATCTGATGACTACGAGATGCGCCCGGGAATGCGTGGTGTGTCGACTACTACATCGGCATTTTGGGCCCGATGACGTAATGCATGATCTATCAGTACCAGCGCTAACATAGCTTCTGCAATAGGCGTTGCACGAATCCCCACACAGGGGTCGTGCCGGCCAGTCGTCGAGACTTCGACAGGATTTCCTCCCTTATCGATTGAATTGCGGGGTTGAGGAATGCTGGAGGTCGGTTTGAGCGCCAAGCTGACGCGAATATCCTGCCCCGTCGAGATGCCGCCGAGCACGCCTCCTGCATGATTGCTAGCAAAGCCAGCAGGAGTAAGCTCATCACCGTGTACGCTACCTCGTTGTGCCACGGTGTCAAAGCCATCGCCAATTTCGATGCCTTTGACGGCGTTGATGCTCATCATCGCGTAGGCTATGTCGGCATCCAGACGGTCGTAAACAGGCTCACCCCAACCTACGGGGACATTTTCCGCGACGACTTCGATACGGGCACCGACAGAATCGCGCTCTGTGCGAATCGTGTCCATATAGGCTTCCAGTTGGTCGACCACATCCTCGTTGGGCGCAAAGAACGCATTCTGTGGGACGTATTGCCAGCCTTTGAAGGGAATGGACACTTCGCCCAGTTGGCTCATGTAGCCGCGAATAACCACACCATATTTTTCTATCAGCCATTTTTTGGCAATGGCCCCAGCGGCGACACGCACTGCGGTTTCTCGCGCCGAACTGCGACCGCCGCCCCGATAGTCACGGATGCCGTATTTATGCCAGTAGGTGTAGTCAGCATGCCCTGGTCGGAAGGTTTCCACAATCTTGCCGTAGTCCTGACTCCGTTGATCCTGATTGCGTATCAGTAACCCAATAGGCGCTCCAGTGGTTTTGCCTTCGAAGACACCTGACAGGATTTCGACTGTATCGGGTTCTTTACGCTGCGTGACATGCCGGCTTGTGCCGGGTTTGCGGCGATCGAGTTCGGCTTGGATATCAGCTTCTGTCAGTAGAAGACCGGGAGGGCAGCCATCCACTACGCAGCCTATGGCAGGGCCATGGCTTTCACCAAAGGAAGTAACTGTGAACAACAGACCCAAGGAACTCCCTGACATTGCTAGCCTCTTTGATTCAATTGCGTGATATGCAAGCCGGCCTCAAAAGCGAGGCCGGACTGGTTTTCGTACACGAAATTTTAGCACAGCAAGCTCTGTATCCTTGCGAGGTTTGGCTGTCCAAAGGCGACGTGGTGATTGGGTTGGGAGTGGCTACCACTGCATGCGTTCTCAGAACCTGTCTAAAGTCTGCTGTGCGTTGGCAAGACGGCGTTGAAAACACCCTCGGAATGCTCATTTACCCTATGTAAACTCCGCTTCCTCGGCTGTTCTTGCCTTGTCTTGCTCTAGCTCGCGAGACTTTAGACAGGTTATCAATGCGCGAAAGCCACTGAAGACAGTGGCCCTCGGTATCAAGGCATCGTGTGGTGGGGAAACGCTAAGCGGGTTTAATTAACTGATGTTACGCAGTAGCTGCGAGAAGCAGCTGTAACTGATCATAAGCCGCGCGGGAGGCGTTGATCAGTAACTTGCGGCAAAGTGCGAATGGGTTCTTCTGCGTCTTGATGCTCAGGCA
>NZ_PDZH01000061.1 GCF_002735695.1 Chitinimonas sp. BJB300 | reverse complement strand
GGTTTACGATCCACGCTTCCTTCCCACGCTCGGTCGCCCTCACGCAGTTGCGCTTCACTTCGTTCGCTGTGATCAACTTACGGCGGGACTTCCACCCGCAGGAGTGCGCCCATGCTGGGCGCACATGGGCAAGCCGCCTTGATGGCGCTGGAACAGCTGACTAAAGCTGCATTGATGATTCGCCATCACCATGAACGCTATGACGGCAAGGGCTATCCCGATGGTTTGGCATTGGAACGGATCCCCGTTGGTGCCCGCATCCTCGCCGTGGCGAACGATTACGACTCGCTGCAAAACGGCACGCTTGAGGAGCGACCCCTCACCCGCAATGATGCGATCAAAGTTATTACTTCGCAGTCGGGTAAGCGGTATGACCCAAATGTGGTGGAAATCTTCAAGTCATTGATGGGAGAAGAGGCCGAACCTGTCTCCACGGAGACGTCTATTCGATGTGCCGAACTAAAGCCGGGCATGGTTCTGGCGCGCGACCTGCACACCTCAAGCGGCATGTTACTGCTGGCGAAAGACCGCGCGTTGGACGAACGGCTGATCGGGCAGATTTACCAGTTTGAGCATAGCGCCCGCCAGCCCCTGACCCTTTTTATCTATAAACCGGCGGAACCGGCAGCCTAGTGTGCGGGACCCTTTTGGGGTCATCGTTGCCGTGACGGGCAGGAGGCATTGCAATGCAATCATTACTTCTCTTGGATGATGAACCCAATATCCTCAAGTCCTTGCGCCGTACCTTGAGCCGATTGGAAGACGAAAAGGGCGAAGCGATACCGCTGGAAATTGACTGCTTCGAAGACCCCATAGCGGCGCTCAAAGCGGCAGAGACCAAAACCTATGCGGCGGTGATTTCTGATTACCGCATGCCACAAATGAATGGGGTCGAATTCCTGTTGTTCTTCCGTACCAAACAGCCCGATGCAGTGCGCATCATCCTTTCAGGGTTTTCTGACGTGTCAGGGATGATTGCAGCCATCAACGATGCACAGATATTTCGCTTTCTGGCCAAGCCCTGGCACGAAGGCGAACTGATGTATACCCTGTTGCAAGGGTTTGCGACCCGGCAATTGCTGCTAGAAAACCGGCGATTGGCGGACATTGTTCGCAGTGAACGCGCGTTGATCAGCAAGCATGAGGCTCTGTTGGCGAAACTAGAAGCGGAAACACCAGGGATTACCAAGGTAAGCTGGGGCCCCAACGGGGAATTGTTGTTGGATGAGGACTAGTGCGTAAGAACCTGTCTAACGTCTCCTGGGTTTGATTTAGGCAGATTGTTTAAGCTGGAGTTGGAAAAGACGCTATTAGGCACCGCGTGATTTAAGTGCCTGCAGCTGATTTTTAGCATCGACAAATTGAGCACGTTGTACATTTTTTACTTCCTCTTCCCATAGTGGGTTCAGTGGCATGTGGTACCCATGACTTTTTGCTTGCTGAATCAATTCGGCAAATTCTTCTTTGTTACGGACGACACAGATTTCATCGAAGCGGCCAATTTTCATTGGCAGGGCGAACGTGGTTGGATAGTTCGCTTTAATGTCGGTTGCCGGACTGCCTGAGTCTGTATTATGGTGGACAACCGCTTCCCCATCACCTACAAGCGCTTGATTGATGATAGGAATCATATTGCGCACCCGCATTGATGTATTACCAATGTCGGCATCTTCCTTTTTATAGAAGCTTTTGGCATTCAAATAGTCATGAAGCAAGTAGGCATTTGATGGTATGCCACGATATTGATTTATCTTGGAACGGAATACACCATGAGAGATATCAGGCACTAATAAATTATCTTGAGGTCCTATGTCGCTTATGTGGGGCGAAATAACCAGCAAGTCATAGTCAGCTGTAAATGCTTTTGCATCGACTCGGGGTGCTAGTACGTTGATAGGTACGCCATTGCGGGTAATTTCAAATGCCTGCCCTTTACGTGCGGCTTCGAAAAAGTATGTCTGGCCGCTAGGCGCTTTTGCACTAAATTTAATTACACCATTGGTATTTTCACGTGACCAATCATTAATCAAGCCAGCCTCCTGCAGCTTATGTAGCCTATTCTCAGAAATGACCAAGGGGGACAGAGACCGCATAACCTTCCTTAATACATTGCTGCGTTTGATGGCTGAATTTCTCGATTTGATTGGGCGTGTTTTCGAGTTTGCTATAGCGTTGATCTACACAGATCAAACCGGCTTGTGGCCCCCATGATGCGCTTTTTCCCTTTATATGAAAGCCTTTTGTAGGGTGGTTTTCCTCAATTAACCCCGTTGCCATTTTATCGACAGGTCGGATACCAATAATACAGTTATGTGTATGCGCGACTTGTTGGAGTGATTCGAGATGATGAGTAAGGATACCAACAGTTTCTTTTAGATTTTTGGCTAATGTGGCAATGGTAGAATCATTGTGTGTTGCATTGGTAGCACTATCCCGTGCCGCCATACTGTGGTTATTGGGTGTGATAAGTGGTTTTTGAAATTGAATAGGCATAGTAGATTCCTTATTTTATTAAGCATCTTGCTAAGTATTGAAAATTAATTCATCTCTATGGGATAAGATATAAAAAGGTGAAGTGAAACGCTTTCAGAACTTGCCCACTTCTTTCTGAAATACGTTGCCTCACTCTGAGTGATGTTACCGGTAGCAAGCTAGAACAGTTGAGGATATGAGCAGGCGCTTACATCAACATCATCAGATGTTTAACCACTTCGTCTGTGGCGCTCAATTCTGTTATTAGTGTCGGTTGTACTGCAGCATCCAAGGCCAGTGCCGTAAATAACCAGCCCGGCAATACAAAACAGGTGGAATCCTGGTTCTCGGAGTCCATGTATTCCACCCACAGGTCGGCAATGTGATTGGTCAGAGCCACCAATGATATCGCTTGGGGCGGCACAGAATAATTCAGCGAAATGGCTTCGGTAATCTGAGGCGGGAAATGCCAGCGTTCGACAAGTGTGGCCGCAAGGCGAATATGATCAAAGCCATGCGTCTCCTGTTCTATCCGCGCTAGTTCACAGCTGTGGGCCCGGTTGAGAATCAGTCGGTTTGCATAGTCTGGGTCGTATTCCAAGAACATCAACAAACCCAAATGGCGCAGCAAGCCCGAGAGAAAACTCGCCTCGGTGGATACGCCGGCTTTTTTCGCAACCACTTCGCTCAAACTGGCAATTCTTAAGGAGTGTTGCCAATAGTCGCGCAGACCCTCATGCTCGCTATCGAGCAGTGACGTGGCGATAGCAATGCGGCGGACATTCATCAACCCCAGTACAACCATTGCATCCTGTGCCGACCCCACTTGGCGGGACACACCAAAAAAGGGGGAATTAGCCAAGCGCAGCAGCCGTGTGATCAGTCCCTGATCCCCATGCAGCACTTCCAGTATCTGTGCGGCGGTTACATCCTCATGATCCAGTAGGCGTAACAACTCCCAAACGACGTTCTTGCTGCTGGGCAATTGTGACGACGCATTCAGAAGTACGTCTAGCCTAAGGGGCTCCACTTTTGCGCCTCCTCTGCAATCAGCAAATAGCCGCCAGCAGGAGACCAACGCCCTAGCCGAGCGATGTAATAGGTTCTGAGGATGTTGGCGGGTCCGCCTACGCTGACATATCGACTGTCGCCAGGCGCCATGCCATCCGACAGTACACCGAGAATCTCGGGCGGCAAGCAATCTCGGGCTGCATTACCCAGCGTGGCGCAAGGGCCAAAACCACTAATCGATGCCATATTCGCCAGAACAATATCGCCTTCCAAGCTGACGCCCAACAGCGGTAATGGGAGGAGCTCCACGACTTCCTGACTCATCATCAGGATCGCCATCGTCAGTTTTTCGGTTGATTTGGCGTGCGAAACAACTTCTTCCAGATGCTGAGAAGCCAACTGTGCACTTCTTATCAGATCCGCTGTTTGTTGTTCGTTGTAAGCCACTGTTTCAAAGAAAATGAAGGACTCGGCGACCAAGGCGCGCAGCTCGGCATCATCCCAGGGCTTGGTAAGGAATTTGTAGATTGCGCCTTCATTGATGGCATCCGTCACCGATTTCAGGTCGGTGTACCCAGACAACACAATACGTACGGTTTTCGGGTGGTTTTCACGTACTTTCCGCAAAAACTCAACCCCTGTCATGCCCGGCATGCGCTGATCGGAAATCACCACTGAAACAGGCTGCTTGGCCAGTATCTCCAACCCCTCTGGGCCGCTGCTGGCGCGCAGGATCTGGTAGCCGTCAGTACGAAACAGACGGCTTAGGGACGATAATACATTCGCCTCATCGTCAACCAGCAAGAGCGCCCTGGGGAGTTCATTCATCGCAATTGTGCTTACCCTGACCAGTGTTAATAATTTTTTTGTTAATACCAATCCATTTACTTAATACGTTTACTTTCACGCGTGAATAAGTGCCTATTTTTCTTCTGTTAATCCAAGCGTATTACAAAAAATCATGCGCCAATCAGTAGACGAGATCATTCAGGAAGACAGCTTGCCTGCTGGTATCCACACCGTAAATGTCGCACCTTGGCCTGGCCCACTGTCGACCTCAATATGCCCCCCCATTTTGCTGATAATGCCATAGGAAACAGACAGCCCTAGTCCCGTCCCGGTACCGACAAGTTTGGTGGTAAAAAACGGATCGAAAATATGCGGCATTATGTCGGGCGCTATACCCCTGCCATTGTCACTAATTGAAATCCAAACCATATCGTCCATGTGGCCGGTACGAATGGTGATGATGCCCCGTTCAGTGATGGCTTGGGCAGCATTCAGTAATAGGCTCATGAAAACCCGGTTGAGTTGCGAGGACTTGCAGACTACCAAGGGTAATTTGCCATACTTTTTTATGATTTCAGATTTGTATTTTATTTCATTCCAAATGACATTCAACGTACTGTCCAGCCCTGCGTGAATATCCACCGTTTGCCATTCGGATTCAGTTACGCGCGAAAAGTATTTCAGGTCTTGGACAATTTGGCTAACGCGTGATGTGCCGTCAATGGACTCGGCGATAAGTGAGCCTATATCCTCTTTCATATAATCAAAGTCTGTTGTTCTGCGCAGTACTGTTATTTGGTGCTGTATTTCTTGATCTGTAGCGATGAGAGGTGATGCATTTTCATAAGCAGAAATTAACTTCAGCAAGTTATCGACATAAGTACGGAGTGTACTTAAATTAGAGTTTACAAAGCCAATGGGGTTATTGATTTCATGGGCGACACCAGCGGCAAGCTGACCGATAGAGGCAAGTTTCTCTGACTGAAGCAGCCGACTTTGTGCTTCCCCCAGTTGTTGAATCAGCGTTTGCTGTCCTGCATATTGTTGCTCGAGTGTTTCCTGAATCTGTTTCCGTTCACGAATTTCCTCCGCCATTTGGCTTTGAGAATCATTAAGCGCGCGATTGATACGTTCATTTTCCCGCAATGATGCTTCAAGCTCACGTGTTCTTTTCTGTACTTCATTGTCCAGCATGACAGCCATTTGAAATACGCTGAATTCTGAGCCGTCATTGCTCATACTTCGCTCCACACGATTAGTCAGGGCTGCGATAATCTTGTTTAGGCGCAGAAATTCTGCCTGCACCACAGCATCATTATTTGATAGTGCGGTGGATGTTCCGCCTGTATATAGATGCCTATCGCGCATCGATAGCCTCACTGCCGGCATAGCCTATGGCCACACCCGTCAAGGTTTGGTTTACATGGACCCCGCGGTATTGCTCGCCATAGGTACTGAAACCAACCATATTCTGTTGTTTGAAAATATCTGCGGCCGCTACTTTGATAGGCCATTGGGAAATTTCCAGATTACGCAAGATGCAGTCGCATCCCAGGACTAATTGCAAGCTTCCAATTTCGTGCCTGATTTTCTCGAATGTCCGAGCCAAGCTTTGAACCATATCCCCCCCACTCGCTAACCGTAATACCAGACCTTCATCAATAGCACAGTAAAAGGTCAGCGAGTTATCCGGATTTGCTTTTTGGATTGACCGTACGTATTCCTCCCCATCAATCATTAATACCAGTGGTGAGGCAGCAAAATGGCCGGCTCCCAGTTTATCTGGGGGAACATTAATTAGATGTGCATACTCCATTGCCGCCGGCAAGCCATTAATCTCACTGATTATTCGATTGGGTGGGTCTGCCGCTGTGACGACGAGGCGGTTGCTGGTGGCTTTGAAGTGTTGGGATTTGAATGGCTGGGTAGGGTGTGATGTTGAGATAAGCAATAACAGTGCGCAATTGCTATGGAATGCCCCTTGATAAAACAAATAGGTATGCTCAAATTTGAGATCATCCCCCGCAGAACCACCAATTAAGGGTATCTGCCCCAGGGCATTTTGCAGCGAGCAGGCAACTACTTCTTCCTGCATCGATAAACCATCAATCAGTAGAAATGCGAAACGATTAGGAAAGACGATAGGTCGTCTTTCTAGCCGCTGCATTAATGTATGGATGAAAGTATGGCCTTCAGAAATGTTGAAATCATTTAAATCCTGCAACAGTCCCATTTCAGCAGCATAGCTCCCCTTAGGGAAGCTGAGGCCGACGATGCTATGGTCCAGATAACCCGCCGGACCTATCTCGCCCGCTGTCGTGCAGCCTACGATAGGCAGGTCGCCAAATAATTGATTCAACTCATCGGTCAGTGCTGCCAAATCGTAGCGGCTTGAGCAAAAAAAAGAGCACCAGTTCAATTTCATCTTGCATCACGCCCGCGTGGAATTCTTGGGCGGCCTGCCGTGCATCTTTCGCATTGGTTTGTGTGCAGCGGTAGCCACGCCTGATACCCATGACCTATTTCCTCCTCAGTTAACCCTCTGGCCGTTGGCGCTGAGTAGTCAAATTGGCGGCTATTCAGGCATGCCTCTCAATAGGGCATATCTCTATGTTAGAGAGTAATTGCAATGGATTAGAAGCTTTAATGGGGGTGCTTTAGGGTTTGAGACAAAAGGAAGCGGCTTATAAATTGATGCCTCGCTTTCCCTTTATGTATTCAGCTAGGCAAGTTTAGAAATGGGCACCGCCTGCCCACGCGGGGTCGGCCGGCATTCTTTCCAATTCCGCTGCAGCTTGTCTCCCCCTTTCGCTTAAGCACCTGGTCACAGCTTGTCACGAGCGGTCTTTAGCGGGGTGAGGCGCAGCGCAGAAACCGGAATGTACTGTTTGTACATGAGGCTGCGAACTGCTTGGTGCAAAGCACCCTAGCTGTTCAGCGCTTCCCTTGTGGGGGATTTCAAGTAGCACTTGAGCACTAATCATGGCTGCGCAGCACGATCGTAAGCAGGTTCTAGTAAAGGCTGCCCCCTTACGATTGATATTGACCACCCACCCAGATTTCTAGCACACCGCTTTTTCGGTGCTCATAGCAGGGCTATCACGCCTACCCTACTTTTTACCTTGCCCCATTACGTAACAGACTGAACCTCTATCCCCTGATTCTGTGCCCTGTGGCGTGATAATCATGAATTATCACGCCTATATTTTTATTTAAATTTCATTTGAGCTGGAAAAATTTATTACGTAAATACATAATACGTAATATGTTATGAAATGCAAGGATGCCCAAATGGCACGTAGCGGTGTACTCAAATCTGAAATTCAAAGCGCACGGGATCGGCTGGTTGCGCAGGGGCGGCATCCGTCGATTGATGCGGTACGTGCTGAGCTAGGCAATACAGGCTCAAAAACCACAATCCAGCGTTATCTACGTGAACTGGAAGCGGAGGCGGGTACAGATGCGAGGCAAGCCATGCCAGTGAGCGATGCCTTGCAGGACTTGGTGGGCCGTCTGGCATCGCAACTGAAAGAAGAGGCAGAGAGAAAGCTTGCTGAATGCCGTCTGCATTTCGAAGCGGAAATGGGCCTCAAAGAGGAGATGCTGGCAAAGGTATGCGCAGAGAATGCCGCCCTGGGCGTGCAAATACAGGCTATTGAACTGGCGCTTCGCCATGAAACGAGCGCGCATTCGGATGCACAGCAGGCATTGGCAAAAGCCATGGCCATCAATACGCAATTGGCATTGCAAGTTGCCAACCTGGAAGCGCGACTGAAGGACAATGAAGCACATCGGCAGTCACTGGAAGAGAAGCACCTGCACGCGCGCGAGGCGCTGGACCATTACCGGCAGTCGGTTAAAGACCAGCGCGAGCAGGATCAACGCCGGCATGAGCATCAGGTGCAGCAGTTGCAGATGGAGGCCCGTACACTTAACCAAACGGTGGTCGTGAAACAGAACGAACTGACGCAGCTTTACCAAGCCTTGGCGAAAGAGACGGCTGAGTTGGTTGCCGCCAGGAAAGAGATGCGGCGTATGGAAGCTGACATTGAAAGAATTGAAAAGGCCGGTGCTGAGACGCTACGGCAAAACGTGGTCACCTATGAAACGGCACAATCGGCGCTGGCTGAGCGTATAAGGCAATTTGAGGCCCGGTGCGTCGCGGCAGATGGCACACTGAACGAGCAACGGACGCGATTGCATGAACAGGCGTTGGAACTAGTAGCGCTTCGCACCCGTACAGCCAGCCAGGAAGAAATGCTGACCCTATTGAAAATGGCACGCGCCGACCTTGAAGAAAAGCCGGTGCTTGCCCAGTCCACGCTTCCAGATAGCGAGCAAGTAGCGCCAAGTCTGAGTAATACTGCAGCAAGTGTTGAGGGGGGATTGAGTATCTAGCCGTTACGCATACCATCTGTCTAGCGTTATTTTATGCGCTTCGCCGTCTGCAGATGTGGTGGAAAGTGGTGGTGGCTGGGGTAAAATTCACCCATGACGTCTCCCGCATTCATCCATCTTCGCCTTCACTCCGAATACTCCATCACCGACGGTATTGTCCGCATAGACGATGCCGTGCAACGCGCCAAACAGCTTGGCATTCCGGCTGTGGCAGTCACCGACCTGATGAATCTTTTCGGCATGGTCAAGCAATATAAGACCTGCCGGGGTAGTGGCATCAAACCGATTGCCGGGGTTGATGTCTGGATCGAAAATGAAGACGACCGCGATAAACCCTTCCGCGCCTTGCTGCTGGCCCGTAACCGCGCCGGGTATGGCCGGCTGTGCGAACTGATCACTCAGGCATACCGGCACAATCAGTACCGCGGCCGGGCGGAACTGAAACGCGCTTGGCTTGCTGAAGGCAGCAATGCTGATTTGATCGCCCTTTCGGGTGCCCATCTTGGCGATATTGGCCAAGCCATTTTGAATGGGAACCAGGAAGCCGCCGCAAGCTGTGTGAAATGGTGGATTAGTCTGTTCCCAGGCAATTTTTATTTGGAACTGCAACGTACGGGCGACCCACGCTGGGAAGCCGTGGTGCAAATGTCGCTCATGCTGGCGGCGGATTACGACCTGCCTGTTGTCGCTACCCATCCTATCCAGTTCCTTGATCCGGATGATTTCAAGGCGCATGAGGCGCGTACATGCATTGCCGAGGGTTATGTGCTGGCGGATAAACGCCGGCCCAAGCGCTATACCGAACAGCAGTACTTCAAGTCGCCCGACGAAATGGCAAACCTGTTTGCTGACCTGCCTGAAGCACTGGCAAATACCGTGGAGATTGCCAAGCGCTGTAATCTGCATATCGTGTTGGGTAAAAACTTCCTGCCGCTCTTCCCTACCCCGGACGGCATGGGTTTGGACGATTTTCTGATACACGAGTCCAAGCTCGGTCTGGAAGAACGGTTGTTGCAACTTTATCCAGACCCAGTAGAGCGCGAAGCTAGACGGCTTGAATACGAAGTCCGGTTGAAATTCGAATGCGACACCATCATCAAAATGGGCTTCCCCGGTTACTTCCTGATCGTGGCCGACTTCATCAAGTGGGGTAAAGCCAATGGTTGTCCGGTGGGGCCGGGTCGGGGGTCGGGCGCTGGGTCGTTGGTGGCGTATTCGCTCAGCATCACGGATTTGGACCCGCTCAAATACGCTCTGCTGTTTGAGCGCTTCCTCAACCCCGAGCGGGTATCCATGCCCGACTTCGACGTGGATTTTTGCCAGGAAAATCGTTGGCGTGTGATTGAATACGTGCGACAGAAATATGGCGAGGAAGCGGTCAGTCAGATCGCTACCTTCGGCACCATGTCTTCCAAGTCGGTGGTACGCGATATAGGCCGGGTGCTCGACCTGCCCTTTTTCTTGTGCGACAAACTGTCCAAGCTGATCCCCCTTGAAGCCAACAAACCCCTGCCGCTGGCCAAAGCCATGGAAGCCGAGCCACAAATTGGTGAGCTGATTGAAGCGGAGGATGCCGGTGAACTGCTGGAGCTGGCTCTGAAGCTGGAGGACCTGACACGGGGTATTGGCATGCACGCTGGCGGTGTGCTGATTGCGCCTGGCAAGCTGACCGACTTCTGCCCGCTGTATATCGCGAGTGGTGAGGGGGCGTCGCCAGTCTCTCAGTTCGACAAGGATGATGTCGAACAGGCCGGTTTGGTGAAGTTTGACTTCTTGGGCCTGCGTAACCTCACCATCATTGAGTTGGCGCAAAAGTACATCAAACAGTTGAGCGGCGAAGATATCGACGTCGCCAAGTTATCACTGGAGGATGCTCCGGCATACCGCATATTTGCCACAGGTAACACCACGGCAGTGTTCCAGTTTGAATCCACCGGCATGAAGAAAATGCTGGTGGATGCCAAGCCCAAGCAGTTCGAGGAAATTATCGCCTTTGTGGCCCTGTACCGGCCGGGCCCGATGGACCTGATTCCTGACTTCACCCGTCGTATGCACGGCGAGAAGTTTGAATATCTGCATCCTTTGCTGGCTCCAGTGCTTGCGCCGACTTATGGCATCATGGTTTACCAAGAGCAGGTGATGCAGGCCGCGCAGGTGTGTGGCGGCTATAGCCTGGGTGGGGCAGATTTGTTGCGCCGAGCCATGGGTAAGAAAAAACTAGAAGAAATGGTGGCGCAACGGGCCATGTTTGTTGAAGGGGCGGCCAAGCAGCAAATATCGGAAGCCAAGGCCAATGAAATCTTCGACTATATGGAGAAATTCGCCGGCTATGGCTTCAATAAATCGCATGCCGCCGCCTATGCCTTGGTGGCTTACCATACGGCGTGGTTGAAAGCGCACCACTGTGCCGCCTATATGTCGGCCACCATGTCGACCGAACTGGACAATACTGACCAGCTCAAAGTGTTCTACGATGATTGCGTTTTCAACAAACTCAAGTTCCTGCCGCCGGATGTGAACCACAGTGTGTACCGTTTCCTGCCGGTATCGCGCGATGAGATTCGCTACGCACTGGGTGCCATCAAGGGTACGGGGGAAGCTGCGGTTGAATATATTATTTCGGTGCGCGAAAAGACCGGTCCGTTCAAAGACCTGTTTGATTTCTGCCATCGTACAGACAAGCGTATTGTTAATCGACGGGTCATTGAAGCCTTGATCCGGGGCGGTGCTTTTGATGCTTTGTGCGATCATCGCGCCAGCCTGTTGGCCAGTGTGGGCATGGCATTGGAAGCTGCAGAGCAGGCTTCTGCCAACATCCATCAAGGTGGGCTGTTTGATGCGTTTGAGCCCGAACCCGAACATGTCATGCAGTTGGTTGAAGTACCACGCTGGACCGAGACGGCGCAGTTAACCGAAGAAAAAACGGCGATCGGATTCTATTTGTCGGGCCACCCATTTACCGCGCAAGCGAAGTTTGTACGTGGCTTTGTAAAGACCGAACTGGCAAGGCTAGTGCCCAATAAAGGTACGCAATGGATTACCGGCGTGGTGCTTGAAATTCGCACCAAGATTGGTCAGCGCGGCAAAATCGCCTTCGTCACACTGGATGACGCAACCACCAAGCGTGATGTGATGGTGTATGCCGAAACTTTGGAGTCAGCCCGTCATTCCCTGCGTGAAGACACACTGGTGGTGATCGAAGCCAAAGTAAGCGAAGACACTTATGGGGGGGGCGGTGGGCTGCGCATCATTGCGGAGCGTGTGCTGGATCTTGCCGAAGCGCGGAGCCGTTTCGCCAAGGTATTGAGTCTGGGCGTCAATAGCCAAGCCGATGCGATTCAGCTTCGCCGTCTGCTTGACCCCTACCGTGGCGGCGACTGTCCTATACGGATTCAGTACCGTAGCGACAAGGTCAGCTGTGCTATTGCGTTGGGCGAAGGCTGGAAAGTCACCCTGCGCGACGAACTGCTGACTTCCTTGCGTAAAGACTTTGGAAGGGAAGCGGTGCAGGTCCAGTATTAAGTTAAATAGCATCTTTGAATTGGCTATAATAAAAAGCGGGCCGAATACGGCCCGCTTTTTATTCATCTGCTCAACTCTTTAATGCCAGCAATTATCCTGCAGCTTGGCATCCAAACCTGGAATGGTTTTGCTCTTAAATACAGGTTCGTCCCCTGCCTTAAGCTGTGTGCCGTAATCTTTCCAAGCAGCCAATGCAAATTTGGATAGAAACAAAATGGCAACCAGGTTGATGATCACCATCACGCCCATGCAAACATCGGCAATGTCCCACACCAGTGGCAAACTGCTGGTTGAGCCAAAAAGTACCATAAGCAACACTAACAAGCGGAATATCGTCAATCCGGTTTTGCTTTTATAAATAAAATTCATATTGCTTTCTGCATAGGCGTAGTTACCCAGAATCGAGGTGAAGGCAAACATAAAGATCACGATCGCCATAAATCCAGCACCTGCGCTACCAATATGAAAACTCACTGCGGCTTGTGTTAAAGCAGCACCTTTGACACCACTGCCAGGCACGTAGGCATCCGACAATAAGATAACAAAAGCAGTGGCGCTACATATGATGATGGTATCGATAAACACGCCTAGCATTTGCAATAGCCCTTGATTAACGGGGTGTGCAGTGGAGGCAGACGCCGCGGCGTTGGGGGCGCTACCCATGCCTGCTTCATTTGAAAACAAACCACGTTTGACACCCATTTCCATGGCGGCCTTGATACTGGCACCGGCAACACCCCCTACTGCGGCCTGACCATTAAATGCATTAGTAATGATCAAATCGAACAAAGCGGGTATTTGCCCAATGTTTGTTACTAGCGCATAAAATGCAACCATTAAATACAATGTGGCCATAATGGGCACCAACCATTCGGCCACTTTGCCGATACGGTGCGCGCCACCAAATATAATCAGTGCAGTTAATATAGTTACGACATATCCAGAGGTCTGGGGCGCAATACCAAATCCCATGTACAGTGCATCACTGATAGAGTTGCTTTGCAGTGCATTAAAAGAAAAACCAAATGCAACCAATAGACTGATTGCGAATACGACACCCCATGTTCGTGACCCTAGGCCCTGTGAAATATAATAGGCGGGCCCTCCCCGAAAGGTAGCATCCTCGTTACGGACTTTAAAAATCTGGGCTAAGGTTGCTTCAACAAATGCGGAGGACATACCCAATAAGGCTGTGCACCACATCCAGAAAATAGCACCAGGCCCACCTAAACTAATAGCGGTTGCTACGCCAGCAAGGTTCCCTGTGCCTACGCGGCTGGCGAGCCCGGTAGCGAAAGCCTGAAATGGGCTGATTTCGTCCGGCTTGGCTTTAATGAAAGTGACCTGCATTGCACGTTTTAGCGAACGAAACTGCAAGAAACTGAAACGAAATGTAAAGAATACGCCTACGGTCAGCAGCAAATATACCAATATATAACCCCACAAATAAGAGTTGATAGGGTCAATAATTGGCCGTATCCATGCTTCCATAAAAATCTCCAAAGGGGGTTGATTAATTCGCAGATTGCAAAATCAAAACAGGCGCAACGGTTAGCGTGTGAATTAATTCAATAACTTACCGCGAGAATTCAAAATGTAAGGGCAACTGAACTATGAAGGCAGCCTAGGGGACGGTGTACTGTCCTTTCGCCGAAGCCGAACGATACCAGATTGAAACTTCAGTGCTGACCGGGAAATCCGCAACGGACAATGTCTGGTAATTAGGGTTGCGCGGGACAATCGCCGACTAAAAACGAACAGATAGCCGCAAACCTATGTGTTTGCCACAGGGTCACCATGTGATGAGAGGCGTATGGGAAACAGATACACCACTATCGAGTCGATAAGTGGTAGAGATTGGCGGCACCATCGGCAGGCCGTCAACCCGTCGGAAATGTCTCATCCTGTCTGGAGATGGTGGGGTGAATTATCAGGCATAAAGTAAATGGGGCGGGGAAATGCCCGCCCCGCTGACTCGCGATAATAGTGTACCGCCACTCAACTGATATATTGAAACAGCGAAAGCCCTTGTACTGAAGAAAATGACTTACGCGCGGCTTCCAGATAAGTCTGGGTCAATGAAAAATCGCTAATCGCCGATACATAATCCAAATCAGTCAATTTGGATATCGTTGTTTTGAACTGCACGTTCAAATCAGTACTGGTTGTTTCGACGGCATCCACTTCATTCATTCTGGCGCCGATATTGGCTTGTACCGTTAATACCTGGTTCAAGGAATTATCCATATTCGACAGCAGTGTATTCAGCTGATTTTGAAATACCGCACCCGACACCGAATTATTGGCGTAACTCGTCAACGCGGTTGCAAAGTCACCAATGGTAGTGAATAAGTCCTGGTATTTGCTGGGTTCCAATTTGAAGCTGTCACCATCTTTTGGCACACCTTCTACGTTTAGCTTGCCACCAAAATCCCAATTGGCGTACAGCGGGGTTGCTTCTCCTGTCTGCTGCGAGAACAGGATATCGGAGCCGGAGGTATAACGCCGCGGGAAGGCATTGGGATTCGCAACCGTGTCGGTACGGCCACCCGCAGGAGTACTGGTGGTGTAGTTATAGCCATCAATCAACGACCGATTGTAATTCGCCGAGGTCGTGTCGTTATCAATGATGTCGTAGCTGGTAATGTTCTTAGAAGCATCGACTGGATCAGGTACAACGTGGAACTGAATCCGATAACGTTCATTATTATTGGTATTGGTCCATTTTACCGGGTCGGTTACCACGCCCGGGCTGATCACGCCTGTACCGAGATTCGTGCCGCCGGCATTGCCCATCATGCTGGTAGTAAATGTCCCATTACCGTCGTTGATCTTGATAAATATCTCGGAACCCGCATCAGACACCGAGATCTGCCGAGAGGTTGAAATCTGGAGATTACGCTGGCCTTGATCACCGTCATAGCGCACATTGCCATAGGCCAGTTCATTGAAAGGCTTGGTATCTCCTTTATAACCAGAGAATAAATACAGGCCGTTGCCGTCAGTGGAATTCGCCAAGCCGATGAGTTCTTGGTATTTGCCGCGGATATCGGCCTCGATCATTTTCTTTTCAGCGGATGTCAAAGCGGGGCTGCCCGATTGCACTGCCAGCTTTTGAATTTCCTGAATCGTACTGGTTACCTGCCGGAGGTTACCCTCAGCCAACGACAGTGCCCCACGTCCATATTGTACATTGTTGATGTACTGCTCATTTTGGATGGTGGACTGCTGTAAATTAAGCGAGCGCGCAGAAGCAACGGGGTCGTCGGAGGGAGAAAGAATGCGGCGGCCCGTTGAGAGTTGGTTTTGCAAAGTCGTTAAGTCTGACTGACGATTGCCTAGATTGAAAACACTTTGCTGGTAGATGATATTGCTGGAGACGCGCATGATTTTCTACTCCTGCTTGGGTACTGAAGCGTTGCTTAACGGCCGATGTTCAGTACTTCTTCGAATGCTTTTTGAGCAATCTGAATAGTGCGGCTGGCAGCCTGATAAGCCTGCTGGAAGTTCAGCAGATTTGCGGCTTCTTCATCCAGATTGACACCGGAAAGCTGTTGTTGCTTGGTCTCTGCCTGTTGCAGCAACGAAGCTTGGGCTTTCTGATTGATCTTGACCTGGTTGGTCCTGACACCCACATCTGCAACCATCTTGCTATAAGAGCCTTGGAAACTACTGGTGCCGCCCACCATGGTATTCATGGTTTGCAGTTGCCCAATCGCCAATATATTCCGAGCATCTGCAGTACCGCCGGTATTAGCTTCAATCAAGAAGGTGTCGCCGGTTGCAGGTACGCCGCTCACGCTGACTGTCCAGTCATTGAAGCTGATATTCGAACCCGACGTATAAGGCTGCGCTGCTTGCAATACATTACCGTTGGTGGGGTCGACCAGCTGATAGCTGGCGGAGGAAAGGAACTGAACGGCAACCGGGTTCTTGAGGTTGATATTGACCGGTGCCGAGTTGACGGTACCGGCCGAGATGGTGGCACTGCCAGTATTGCGGCGAGGCTCAATCACAAATCGGTCGCCAGTATTTGGCGAGCCAGAAATCTGCACTGTCCAGCCGTTGTAAGTAATATTCCCGCCGGTGGTATACGGCTGGTTGCCCGCCAGGACTACGCCCGTGCCGGCATCCCGTATGTCGTAGGTTGCCGGGCCGGTGAAGACGATTTCGATCTTCTTGGCTGTTGTACCACCGTTGGCGTTCAGCGAATTGGTGATGGTATTGATTGCGCCGGTACCAGTATTGGTCAGCACGCCCGAGGTGACGATGCGTACCGCATCTGCTGAAGTGCGGATTGGGGCTGCTGCGGCAATCTTTGCTGTATCGGTAATCATCACCGACATATTCTCGGCAAAGTCTCGTGTTGGCTGGATCGTGAAACGGTCACCAGCTTTAAACGTCCCACCATTTAAGCGAAATTCCATGCCATCCACCACAACCGGCGGCGTAGCCCACTGTGTGCCATTGATGCGGGTGATCATGCCATCGCTCTTGCGCAAAAGGGTATAAGTATCCTCTTGCACACCTACGGTGCTGGGGTCGTCGATCTTGTCCACAGTCAACTCGTAATCGCTACTGGTAAGCGCGCCTACACTGCTGATCGAAACCTGCAAATCCGCATCGCCAGTATTTTTAGAACTTGCCAGTACGTGTGACGCAGCTGGCCGGAAGCTCACACCGAAGTTTTCTCCGGCGGCCAGATTGCCATCAAGGTGAAAGCGCACACCAAAGGCCAATTGACCGCCTGCAGCCAGTACCGAGGCTGGGGCTACGGTGCTCGTCTGGCCATCCGTCATGCGGGTAATCGTATAGTTCGTGCCATCGAAAGCGACGTTGTAGTCACTTTCGATATAAGGCAGCGCAGACGCGAGTTCTGCCGTCATCGTGCGGCCATTGGCACCCAGGTTGTACTGAGCATTGATCTGCTCCACCGGAAACTGGAAGAAGTTGCCGCCATACTGGCCGTTTAGATCCTGCCCGCTACGGTGCTGGTTATTGACCGTCTGCCCTAGTGCAATGGCAATTCGGCCCAGCGCATTTTGGGTTTCGTCCAATGCCTTGGCGCGAAATTCCAATACGCCGCCAAGCGAGCCGCCGGTAATTAGGTTATCGGGAATCACCACCGTTGCGCCGAACTGTTGGTAGGCGACCTGTAGCCGGGAGGGGTCATCAACTGATGCGATGGAACCCAGCGTGAAGGCTTGGCTGCCCACAACCAGATTCTGGCCATTGCCGATAAACACGTTGTAACTACCATCGGACTGCTTGACGACCGTCGCCTTCACATAGCCATTGAGGTCTTTGACAAGCTGGTCGCGTTGGTCAAGCAGGTCATTCGGTGGATTCTGGCCATTTACCCCGCTGACAAGAATGATCTGATCATTCAACGCAGCGATCTGGTTCGTAATCGAATTGATATTCGCAACCGAGGAGGTGATCTCGGTATTCACGTCATCACGCAGCACCTGCATACGTTCGTTTACCGTATGCATCTTGGTGATCATCGACTGCGCCAAACCAATCAACGATTGCCGGGCGGAGACATCCTTTGGGCTCTTGGCAACGGTCTGGACGCCGGTAAAAAAGTCCTGCAAGGAGGGAGAGAACCCTGCGGAGGGGTCGGCCATCAGGTTATCCAGGTCGGACAGATGCGATAGCTGGCCAGTCAGATAACCGTCCTGCGCCTTGGCGATTTGCACCTGACGCCCGATGAAAGCGTCGTAGATCCGGCTGATCCCGGTTATTTCAACACCCCGGCCAACAAAGCCCCCGCCAGAGGGCTGCGGGGCAGTCGCCGCCTGGTCGATCTTCTGACGGTTATAGCCGGGGGTATTGGCGTTGACGATATTGTGGCTGGCTGTATTGAGCGCGACCTGCGCCGCATTCAGACCTGATATTGCGATGCCATAGATGCTATTGCCCATGATTCCCTACTCCCACCGTGTTTGCCGGCGTCAAGTTGCTTTTATCAAGCCGTAGCGCGATAAGCCTTCAGCGCCGGGTGCTCGGCCACTCGGGCCAGTTTTTTTGCGTAGCTGGGGTCGGTTGCGTACCCGCCCTCTTGCAGTTCTGTGGCGAATACCTTGGCATTGCCGCCGGCTTGTGCCGCATCGCCATAGCGCTTGCTCAAGAGCTGGCCATAGTCATTGAAGGCGGCGGTATAGCTGTCATAGGCACGAAAGGTTTCCACCCGTTTTTGTGCTTTGCCATCCACGTATTCGGTGGTGACGATGTCGGCGGTCTTACCCTTCCAATCCTTGCCGGCCTTGATGCCGAACAAGTTGTGGGTGTTGTTGCCAGCGCTATCGGTAATGGGTTTCTTGCCCCATCCGGTTTCCAACGCGGCATGCGCCAGCATCAGGTGGGGGGACAACCCCATGGCCTGGGCTGCCCCAACAGCGGCCGTGCCTACAGTGGCGATGAAGTCATCGGCGCTGCTTGTACCTGTCTCGGCTTGGGTGGGAGACGTAATCGCCTTGATGCCTGGGGAGCCGAACGTGGAACTGGCAGGGCGTTTCAGCGGCGTTTGCAGCGTGTTGCTGGTCATCTTCTCCAGCTGCGCAGTAATCATGTCAGCAAGGCCAAGGCCTGTGCCGGATGTCAGGTTCTGCGAGAGTTGCTGGTCATACATGCCTTGAAACATGCCGACCGTATCGCTATTCAGCTCATCGAACTTGGGTGTGGCTTGGCGCATCGACTTCATCACCATATCGAGAAACATCTTCTCGAACTGACTGGCGACATCGCGCGCAGCCCCTTTGGGGTCGCGGGCAAGCTTGCTTCGGAGGTCGCCAACCGCTTGGGCGTCAATCGCCAACTTTGCGTTTAGCGAGGCATTGGCAGAAGAATTAGCAACTTGCATGATGCTTTACCCGATTCGATTGGTATGCGTCGAAGAGGTAAAAGCAGAGAGCGTGCCATTGACTTATCTGTATGATTTTATTGGAAAAAACAGGTATTTTTTTACAAGGAGGGCGGCAAGAATTTGCCGGCGCGGCAAGAATAACCGGGACAATCAGGCGGCAATGCCGCTCTCACTCAACAACTGGGGTAAGCAGCAGGCAAGATAAAGAGCGCTGGAGCGCCCTTTATCTGTTGTTTGTGGCGAAGATCAAATGACTTCCAACTCGGCCTTAAGTGCACCAGCGGCTTTCATCGCCTGCAAAATGGCCAGCAAGTCTTGCGGTGTTGCGCCGATCTTATTCAGCGCCCGCGCAACTTCATTGAGTGAAACGCTTTTGGAAATAGTGGTGACGCCGCCCTTCTCTGCCTTGATATCCACCGTCGCGTTCTGCACAGGCGTGGTGGTGCCGTTAGACAGCGGCTTGGGCTGGCTGACATCATTGCTGGCTGTGATGGTGACTGTGAGATTGCCATGCGAAATGGCGCAAGGTTCTAACGTTACCGCCCGGTTCATAACTATCGAACCCGTACGGGCATTGATTACCACCTTGGGCAGGGCTTCCTCGGGCGTAACCGAGAGGTTTTCCATCTTGGCCATGAAGGCGACGCGGCCATCAGGGTCCTGTGGCGCTTGAACTTGGATGGTGCGGGCATCCAACGCCCGTGCTGTATTGCTGCCCATATTGGCATTGATCGCCTGGGCAACACGATTGGCCGTGCTGAAGTCGGCATTATTGAGCGCCAGGGTAATGTTCTCCCCAGCCCCTACGCCGCCCGGTACTTCTCGTTCCACCGTTGCGCCATCGGGAATGCGCCCGACAGAAAGTTGGTTGACCTGGGTACTGGACCCGCCTGCCGCGGCACCCGCACCGGCGACAATCACATTACCTTGCGCTACAGCATAAATGCGGCCATCGGCACCTTTTAGCGGGCTCATCAACAAGGTGCCGCCACGCAGGCTTTTTGCATTACCCATTGAAGAGACAACGACATCAATACTTTGCCCGATACGGGAAAAGGCCGGCAGATTGGCCGTCAGGCTTACTGCCGCAACGTTCTTAAGTTGCAGCTTTGTGCCAGCAGGCAACGTCACGCCCAGTTGCTGCAACATATTGGTCAAGCTTTGGGTTGTAAAAGGCGTTTGGCTGGTCTGGTCGCCGCTTCCGTCCAAGCCTACCACCAAGCCATAGCCAAGCAGCTGGTTATTCCGCACGCCGCCCACACTGACCAGTTCCTTCAATTTTTGCGCTTGTGCAGAAAAACTCGCAAACACCAGCACCGAACAGATCAACAGACGAATAGTAAGGCGAATACGCATGATCAGTTTAGAAAGGTAGGACGCTGAAGAAGAACCGCTGCAGCCAGCCTGCGTTGGTAGCGGTCGCGACAGTGCCGCTGCCGACCTCTTCAATCCTGGCCTCGGCCACCTTCGTCGACAATACCACATTGCCAGTGGTGATATCGGCTGGGCTCACAATGCCGGAGATACGCAAGTAACTGACCTCGCCACGAATGTTGACCTGCTTCTCACCGGCGATCACCAGATTGCCATTCGCCAACACATCCACAACCTGGGCGGAGATATCCCCAGTGAAGCTGTTACGTGAATTGGCGGTGCCGCTGCCATCGTGTTTACTGCTGGCTTTGATATCCAAACCAAGCCCACCCAACAGCTTGTCGAAGAAGTTAGAGTTGGTGCCCAGCTCAATCTTGTTTTCCGCGCTTCGGTCGGCTTTGCTGGCGCTGGTTGTGCTGGCGGTGACCTGCTCCTGGATACGAATCGTGACAATATCCCCTGCCCGCCTGGCGGTCGGATCTTCCAGCAACATACGTGCGCTGCCGGCCTGGAATATCGATCCGTTAGCAGCGGCAGCTGTCTGAACAGTCGCAGGGTGCCAGCTGGTCGGCTGGCTGACGATGGTGGGTGGCAGATGGTTGGCGCAAGCAGTCAGCAGCATAAGGCTGCCGCAAAGGAGGATTGAGCGGATCATGGCGTTTCTCCTGTCAGGGCCATGGTTGTCGGGCCGCGGCTATTCTTTGGTTGCCGCTGTTACCCGGAATTGCAAGCTGGCTTATGCTGCCCGGCGGTGTCTTACCGTTTGGCGTTATAGCCCAAGCAAATGCGCCATTACTCTAGCCTGACTACAGTTGTGTCAGTTTCTGCAACATCTGATCCGAAGTCTGGATTGAGCGTGAGTTGATCTCGAAGGCGCGCTGGGCCTGAATCATGTTGATCAATTCTTCCGTGATGTTGACGTTAGAGGTTTCAACATATTGCTGATTCAGCACACCCGCTCCATTCTGGCCAGGGTCGCTGACCTGCGGTGCACCTGATGCCGACGTTTCGAGGTAGAGGTTCTCGCCCACGCTTTGTAGGCCAGCCGTATTGATGAAGGTGGCCAGCTGAATATTCCCGATCTGGGTCGCCTGGGTTTGGCCGGCTTGCAGCGCAGTGACCACCCCGTCCCTGCTGACGCCAAAGCGCAACGTATTTTGCGGCACGGTGATGTTGCCCGAGACCGGATACCCCTCTGCCGTCACCAGCACACCCTGGTTATTCAGCTGAAATGCACCATCGCGGGTATAGCCTATCGTGCCATCGGGCATTTCAATCTGAAAAAACCCGCTGCCATTGATGGCGACATCAAACGGGCTTTCGGTAAGTTGCAAATTACCCTGGGTATGAATGCGCTCGGTCGCCACCGGTTTGACACCAGTGCCCAGCTGAAGCCCCGTAGGTAGTTGGGTCTGCTGGCTGGTGGCGCCACCAGGCTGGCGTATGGTTTGGTACAGAAGGTCTTCAAAAACAGGCCGGCTACGCTTGAAACCATTGGTATTGACGTTGGCCAGGTTGTGCGAGATGACGTCGATATTCATCTGCATCGCGTCCATGCCTGTCTTGGCAACCCACAGAGAGCGCATCATAGCGGCAATCCTTTCCGGTTTCTTGCTGGTCGTAGTCGTTTATTGCCGGCCAAATCAACTCATCGTCAGTATCTGGGCAGCGGCACGCGCGTTCTGATCTGCTGTTTGCAACATTCGTACCTGCAAGTCGTAATGGCGCTGGTAATCGATCATTTTTACCAATTGCTCCACCGAATTGACATTGCTCGCCTCCAACATGCCATTGGTGACTTGTACGGCAGCATCCACTTGCAAGGGTTGGCCATCACGTGGCCGGAATAGCCCGTCACTCCCGCGTTCCAGGTCTCGCTCATTGGGTTTGACAAGCTTCATTCGGCCGATCTCATTGGTCTGGGCCGGATCGGCGATTGGGGCGGCGCTGACGGTGCCATCCTTGCCAAAGGTGATGATGCTGTCAGGAGGGAGAACGATCGGCCCACCATCGCCCAGCACCGGCAACCCCTCACGTGTTTTCAGCAGGCCTGTCGCATCGATCGACAGGCTACCGTTGCGCGTATAGGCTTCACCATTGCTAGTCTGCACCGCAAACATTCCTTCGGTGGTGACAGCAACATCCAACTCGCGCCCGGTGGTTTGCAAGGTGCCTGGTGTGAAATCAGAACCGGTGGTTTGTTCGACGACGAAGGCGCGGCTTTGATAACCAGCCCCACCTACGGCTGGTACGGCACGGTAGGCGGCTAGTTCCTGCTTGAAACCGGGCGTGGTGGCATTGGCGAGATTGTTGGCAACTGTGGCTTGCTGCATGGTGGCCTGCTTGGCTGCTGTCATGGCCACGTAGATCAGTCTGTCCATCTTCACCGCTCCTTGGCGCAAGGCTGAGAGCGGTGCCGGCAGCATCTGCCGGCTTTAATTGCCGCTTTCTACTTAGCGCAGGTTCACCAGCGTTTGCAGAACTGAGTCCTGCGTCTTGATTGTCTGCGCATTGGCTTGATAGGTCCGCTGCGCAGTAATCATGTCGACCAATTCCTTGGTCAGGTCAATATTCGAGTCCTCTACCGACTCAGACTGCAACGTGCCAAAGTCCGATGACCCGGGTGTCCCCAGCCGTGCCTGGTTAGAGGCATAGCTCTCGGCCCAGCGGTTGTCGCCTAATGGCTGCAAGCCTTGCGGGTTGGCAAAGTTATACAGTGTGATCTGGCCAATCAGACGGTTCTGCCCATTGGAATAACGGCCCTGAATGATGCCGTCTTTGCCAATGCTTAAACCTGTGATGCTACCGTCCGCATAGCCATCCTGAGTAAGCTTGTTCACACCAAACTGATTACCAAACTGCGTGGTGCCATTGAAGTAGGTGGTAAACGCCAAGGGCGTTTGCGCACCACTTGGCGAGGGCACTGGTGAAGCATAAGCAAACTGTGCGCCACCCACCATCTTGCCGGAGGCATCAAAGGTCACGTAACCAGGTTGCGTCACCGGTGCACTGCCATCAAAACTGGTTTGTACTTCCCAGGCGTTCACCGCCACCTTGGTCAAATAAAAGGTGAGTGTGTGTGAAACGCCTTGCGAGTCATATACCGTGGCGGAGGTCGAATGGGTATAGCTGGTAGGGTCCGACGCCACGATGGGAGGTGTGCTGCGGGTCTCTACCGTACCTGCAGTAAAGGCGGAGGCTTGCTGGGTTACCCCACTAAGATTGATCTTGAAAGTCATACTGCCGCCAGGCTGGCTGCCGGCGGCGGGAAAAGTAAAGCTGGCGGGAACAGGTGATCCACCAATAAGTTGACCGTTGGTATTGAATAGCAATGGTGGCAATGCCGAACCATCGGGTGCCGTTGAGACTGCCGCGCCACCATCGATGCTATAGGTGGTTCCCCATGTATTTGCAGCTGTCTTGGTCAGTTGGATATCGATGGCGTGTACGACGCCATTCGGGTCGCGGAACTGGCCAGAATAAATGTGGGGCGTACCTACCGGGTCGGCCGCATCAAGGTTGGAGCTGCTGACGGCGATGGTTGTATTTTGTGCGCCGGTATCGTTGACCGTCACAGAACCTGGCGCAGGGGTCGCGGTTTCTTGCGCCCCAGAAAAGTTCAGGTTGAAGTTGAATGGCGTCGTGCCATAAGCCGGAGCTGGTGAACTGATCGGATAGGAAACCGCCTGGGTCGAACCCGATTGCAACTGCCCACCCGCGGTAAATACCAGCGGCGTTGCCGTAGGGGAAAAGACGCCGCCGCCATCGAGTCGCGTCGAAGCAGCCCAGGTGTTGGCGGCAACCTTAGTCAGCAGTACATCCATGGTATGAAACTGTCCGGTTGAATCAGCCACACGTGTCTGATAAGCCGTTGTAGCGCCGATTGCTGCAGCGCTGTCGAGTTGCATACCGTTGATGGAAACGGTGCTTGTCCCGCGGGTAACAATCGGTGAGCGGGCATCAAGATTCATCCCTAGGCTTAGACCAGCATTGGCCAACGTGGAGCCGCCGGTTGCCTGTGCACCGATATTCGCTGTCTGTATTTGAAGCGCTGTCGGTGTCGCACCAGTCACCAGTTGGCCATCGCTGTTGGCCACGTAGCCCGCCAATTTCTGGCCGCTGTTTACGATATAGCCTTCTCTATCCAACTGGAATTGCCCATTGCGGCTGTAGCTGTAGGTGCCTGCCGGGTCGATCAACCGGAAAAAACCATTACCCTGGATGGCGATATCGAGCGGGTTGTTAGTGCTTGTGACGTTACCCTGGTTGAACTGCTGAGCAACATTGGAAGTCCGGGCACCAATACCTACTTGTACATTGGACGCCGCCAGCGTGTTGGCATAGATATCAGCGAATTCGGCACGCGAGCCCTTGTAACCCACGGTATTCGCATTGGCGACGTTGTTGCCCACGACGTCGAGGAACTTGGAGGCGGAGTTTAAGCCGCTCAAACCTTGTTGGAATCCCATGGTGCTTCTCCTGAAATGCTGCTGCGTGCCCGTGCCCGGCTATCAAGCTACCAATATCAACAACCTACTTAACTGATCCGGATAACCTCGCTCAACGACATGCTGCCATTGTCCTTCACTGTCAATTTCAAGTTGCCGCCAGACAAATCAATGCTTTCCACTTTTGCGGGAACATAGCTCTTCAGCTCGGTGCTGGTGCCTTTTGCATCGGTACTGGTCGCCACCATTTTGTAAGTACCGGCAGGCACTTTGTTACCCAGCCCGTCTGTACCATCCCAGCTCACTTCGCTCATGCCTTCCTTGGGTTCGCCCAACGCGATTTCATCGACCTTCACGCCATTGACGTTGTAGATTGACACTGTCACGGCGCCCGACTTCTCCGGCACGATCACCCGCCCTTCACGCGCTGTGGTGCCATCAAAGCTGAACTTTTGCCCGGGCGCCAAAACCTCGTGGCCAATCAGCGACGAAGCCAAACCGGCCGCCTGGACGGATAAACCCGCCTGATAGTTACTCGATAGCGAACCCATGCTGGTATTCAGTTGGTCGATCCCCGTCACCATCTGGATCTGCGCCAGTTGGGTTGTGCTTTGTGCACTGTCCATGGGGTTCATCGGGTCTTGGTTTTGCAATTGGGTCATCAACAACTTGAGGAAGCGATCCTGTGTTTCTTCGGCTTTGGTCTTGGTCGCGCTTTTACCGGTGCCAGTGCTGCTGCTCTGGTTGGCCGCATTGATGCGGTCATACAGATCGGACGAGTTGGATAGTGTCGTAACAGTATTCATCGCGCTTCCCCTTCAAATCAGACGGTGCCGAGTTGCAGCGTGCGTTGCAGCAAGGTCTTGGCAGTGTTCATCATGTCGGCATTGGTCTGGTAGGAGCGTGACGCCGAAATCATATTGGTCATTTCTTCCACCACATTCACGTTGGGCATCGCGATATAGCCTGTGGCATCGGCCAACGGATTTTGTGGGGCGTAGACCAACCGTGCCGGGCTTTGGTCTTCTGAGATCGCGGCAACTTTTACCCCTGCTGCCTGTGGGCTGATCTGTGCCGCGCTAAACACAACTTGCTTGGCGCGATAAGGCTGCCCGGTTGAGCTGGTCGCGCTCTCGGCATTGGCCAAATTGCTGGCGGTGGTGTTGAGGCGAACTGACTGTGCTGTCATGGCAGAGCCGGCAATATCGAATACACGAAACAGAGACATGGTGAGCGCTCCTCTTTCCCCGAACCGATGCTTATTGCGACTGCAAGGCCGACTTCATGCCGGTGATGCGTTGCTGCATGAAGGTCAGGCTGGCTTGATAGCGCATTGCGTTATCAGTGAAATTGCTCATTTCGGTATTCATATCTACCGTATTGCCATCGATGGAAGGCTGCATATCGTTGCGATACATCAGCGCCGCTTCCAAGGCATTGTGGCTTTTGCTGGTGAGGTGGCGGCTGTCTGTGCGCCGCATATCCAGGCTGGCGTTGCGTTGTGCGGCAGTGGCATTACTGAATGCCGCCGCAAAATCAATATCGCGTGCCTTATAGCCGGGGGTATCTGCATTAGCGATGTTGCTGGCGATGACTTCCTGCCGGGCCGAGCGCAACTTCATCGCGGTCTCGTTGGAAGCAAAGTAGCTATTGATATTGGACAACATGGCTAGTCTCGCTTAGTCAGATTCGGTGTCACCAGCGACATCGGACAGCAAGCTTAAAGCACACTGTGTGCCACAGACTGCCGGCCTTACGCATCCATCACCAGACCAAATCCAGCGCTCCTACCTCATCCTATCGGCGGCAAAGCTTGCCGCTCTTGACGGCAAAGCAGTACGCCTGCGGCAAATATTCAGGTGCCCTGGTCAAATAATCGGTTATTACGTCTATCTTGCTAATCGAGGATAGAAACCAAAAGTTATTTTTAATAAATTGCGGAAATACTAACGGTCTGAATATTCTTTGATGCACCACAAAATAAAAAGTATCGCAGGGTTATTATTGTCTGCCCCTTGTTGTATTTATGTTGCGCCAATCAATTACCTATTTTTGATGCGCTGTCATCAGCGTAATATAGCGGCCGTTGTCATTGCCTTTCGCAGGCGCTCTTCGCAATGGATAATCTCACTTGCTAAAAAAGCTTTTCTCAAAATTGAATCGTTAGGCTAGCCAAAATAACGCCTCGACTATGTCTTGAGGCCTGCTCGTCATCTGTAACAAAATTAATTGGCTTGGTTTGTTGGTTGGCTTTTTGCTTTGGTGCTTTTTTAAAAAGCATTAGCCCTGCTTGTCTTGCGGCTTTAAAAGCGGAGATGTCTATTAATAAACGAAGCTGGTTCTTTATTTGAATGAACAACACGCCAACTTGGAGACTTTTATGGTTAAAGCTGCTGCTATTATTAGTGCACTTATTTCAATGACGTCATTTGCTTATGATGGGGTATTGCTAAGTAAAACCACCAACTCAGGCTACGGCATGCCTAGCACATCCTCCAATTGCGAGATTTATGCAAATAAAGTGGTCCTTACGCATAGCTCACTTGGAGTCCAAGTAGTCAATACAAAGAATATCTCCCTAACGGGCGACTTAAAAAGGGTCATGTCTTTTGCAAGCAGAGGTCCATTTGAAACCCAGATCGCTCCGGTGGATGGCCCTACCGCTACTTATTATGCTACGTTAGCCAACGGCGACATGCTTCAAAGAATCGACCTGTTGATTGACGCTGGAAACGGCGTCAAGAGAATCAACAAATCTGAGGCATCTTTTGGGCTGCGTAGTTTAATCGATAAGAATTGTTCCTGATTCAACTCGAATTTCTACATTATTAAGTAGATGCTGAAAAAAAAACGGTGTGGCCTAGGCCACACCGTTTTCATGTGCGCCCAGCATGGGCGCACTCCTGCGGGTGGAAGTCCCGCCGTAAGTTGATCACCGCGAACGAAGTGAAGCGCAACTGCGTGAGGGCGACCGAGCGTGGGAAGGAAGCGTGGATCGTAAACCGCGAGCCGATGGACAAGAACCGGATAGAAGGCGCTGCCGAGCAGGGCGAGCGGGCATGAC
>NZ_PDZH01000060.1 GCF_002735695.1 Chitinimonas sp. BJB300 | reverse complement strand
TGAATGCCTGAGCATCAAGACGCAGAAGAACCCATTCGCACTTTGCCGCAAGTTACTGATCAACGCCTCCCGCGCGGCTTATGATCAGTTACAGCTGCTTCTCGCAGCTACTGCGTAACATCAGTACCTAAATAACCGGCCTAATTGGTGCGGGCCAATTCTTCATCACGCAGAGCGCGGCGGAGGATCTTACCTACATTGGTCTTGGGCAGTTCATTACGAAACTCCACGGACCGGGGCATTTTGTAGCCAGTCAGGTTTTTTTTGCAGTGCTCTAGGATGGTGCTTTCCGTGAGCGATGCATCTTTCTTCACGATGAAAATCTTCACTGCTTCACCTGATTTCTCATCCGGGACACCGATACAAGCGACTTCCAATATGCCAGGGTGCATGGCGACGACATCTTCGATTTCATTCGGGTAGACGTTAAAACCGGACACCAAGATCATATCTTTCTTGCGATCGACCAGCTTTACAAAACCATCTGCGTGCACAACCGCCATGTCTCCAGTGGCTAGCCAGCCATCAGCATCTAGCACCTTGGCGGTTTCTTCAGGTCGCTGCCAGTATCCCTTCATGACTTGCGGGCCTTTTATCCATAACTCGCCTGCTACTTCGGTGCCGACCTCCTTACCGTCGGTATCCCTGATCTGGATATCTGTTGAAGGCACAGGCAAGCCAATCGCGCCGTTATAGACTTTGAGATTCATTGGATTAATACATACGGCGGGCGAAGCCTCGGTTAGGCCATACGCTTCAATAAGGGGTACGCCTGTAACGGCTGTCCAATTCTCTGCTACGGCTTTTTGTACCGCCATGCCGCCACCCAGCGCCAGCTTCCAGGTGCTGAAGCTCACCTTCTTGAAATCGGCGTTATTGATCAGCGCATTGAAAAGCGTATTTACGCCAGTCATGCAGGTGATTGGAAATTTCGTCAGCTCTTCAACAAATGCAGGGATATCACGTGGGTTGGTGATGAGAATGTTTTGTCCCCCAATCTTCGTGAAGGTCATGCAGTTCGCGGTCAGCGAGAAGATATGGTAGAGCGGGAGCGCGCAGACAATGATCTCCTTGCCCTCTTCGATCAAGGGCCGTAGCCATGCATGGGCCTGTTGCATATTTGCAATGATATTGCGATGAGTGAGCATGGCGCCCTTGGATATGCCAGTCGTACCGCCGGTGTATTGCAGAAAGGCAATGTCTTCATGGGTGACATCCACCTTTTTAAGCTCCTGCCCTTTGCCCATAGTTAAAGCACTATTGAAGCTGACGGCCTGGGGGAGTGTGTATTCGGGCACCATTTTTTTGAAATGCTTGAGCAGAAAACTGATGATGCTGCCCTTGAAACCCAGCAGGTCCCCCATCTCAGTGATGATCACATTCTTGATGGGGGTCTTGCCAATGACTTCAGCCAGAACATAAGCAAAGTTGGCCACGATAATGATCGTGGTGGCGCCGGAATCTTTGAGCTGATGTTCCAATTCGCGCGGGGTGTAGAGCGGATTGACGTTTACGACAGTCAGGCCGGCACGTAATGCGCCAAATACACAAACCGGGTACTGCAGCAGATTGGGCATCATCACAGCAACCCGTTCACCTTTACCCAGCTTCAGCCCTTGCTGCAAATAGGCGCCCAGATCGCGTGAGGCCGTATCAATTTCGCCATAGCTCATGGTGCGCTGCGCAAATTTGATAGAATTGCTGAAGGCGGGCCGGTCACGGAATTTGCTGGCGCTTCGCTCAAAGACTTCCCCGGCCGATTGAAATTCGTTGACGTCGATGTCTGCGGGTACGCCCTGTTGGTACTGGTTCAGCCAGATTTTTTCCATTACTGTCTCCATATTCTCTATTCTGTGCACCGCGGAGCGGCCTGAACCGAGCGCCTTTGCGCGCGACCGGGCTGGCACTGTACCGGAATAGAATATGCTGCGCCAAGTACCAATCTGATAGGTAGTTGGATGTTTATCCCCCTCTGTGGGGTTTCGTTTCCCGCGCTAAGTGGTTAAAATAGCGGGAATTTCATTTCTAGTTTCATCAGGGTGGGCTTCAAAAGCCCATTTTTTATTGGCGCGACGCATCATGGATTTGCAACATTTTCTCGACACAACGCTAGTTGGTCTCGGTTACGAGTTGGTCGATTTCGAATTGGCTCGTAATGGCCTGATGCGTGTATTCATCGACAAAGCGGGCGGCATCACGCTGGATGATTGCGTGGCGGTGAGCAATCACCTCAGCCGTGTGTTTTTGGTTGAGAACATTGATTACGACCGGCTGGAAATTTCATCGCCTGGATTGGATCGGCCCCTTAAACGAGAGGCTGATTTTGTCCGGTTTGCCGGTGAACAGGTAAAGATCAAGCTGCGCTTGCCACTAGATGGGAAGAAGTCAGTGCAGGGTGAGTTGAAGGGTGTCGCCGATGGGGCGGTGCTCGTAGCGGTAAGTGCGGATCAGACCGTGGCGGTACCGCTGGCGCAGATTGACAAGGCAAAACTGGTGCCGGTGTTCTGAATCGGCGTGCCGCCTAAGGCGGCTTTCGAGAGATTTGGCGCAAGCCTGAAGCAATATCGGTTGGAGGTATTCGAGTAATGAGTCGTGAAATCCTGTTGCTGGTCGATGCCTTGGCACGTGAAAAGAACGTGGCGCAAGATATCGTGTTCAGCGCACTTGAGATGGCACTGGCTTCTGCCACCAAGAAGCGCTACACGGATGATGTGGAAGTGCGTGTTGCGATCAATCGCAGCACGGGCGATTACGAGAGCTTCCGGCGCTGGGAGGTCGTGGAGGATAACGACCACGAAGAGCCGGCGCGACAGTACGCAATTACCGATGTGAAAGAGAAGAGCCTTGGGCTGGCGATTGGCGAGTTTTATGAAGTGCCGCTTGAACCCATCGAATTCGGTCGCATCGGAGCGCAGACGGCCAAGCAAGTTATTCTGCAGAAGATTCGTGACGCCGAGCGCGAGCAGATATTAAATGACTTCCTGGACCGCAAGGAACACTTGGTCACCGGCACTATCAAACGCATCGAGCGCGGTAACGCCATTGTCGAAGTGGGTAAACTGGAAGCCAAGTTGCCACGCGAGCACATGATTCCTAAAGAAAATCTGCGTGTCGGGGACCGTGTTCGCGCCTATTTGGTTAAAATCGACCGGGATGGTCGTGGCGCTCAGCTTATCCTTAGCCGTACCGTGCCGGAATTCATTGCCAAGTTGTTTGAGTTGGAAGTGCCTGAGATTGAAGAAGGTCTCATTGAAATCAGGGGTGCTGCCCGTGATCCTGGCGCGCGAGCAAAAATTGCCGTCAAGTCGAACGACCCGCGAGTGGACCCACAAGGGACGTGTATCGGTATGCGTGGATCACGTGTTCAGGCGGTTACTGGCGAGTTGGCTGGTGAGCGTGTGGATATCGTACTGTGGTCTGCTGACCCGGCGCAGTTTGTACTTGGTGCGCTTGCACCGGCCGAAGTCCAGAAGATCATGGTGGATGAAGACAGCCACAGCATGGATGTAGCTGTTGATGAAGAAAATCTGGCCATGGCCATTGGTCGTGGTGGTCAGAATGTTCGCTTAGCCAGTGAATTGACGGGTTGGAATATCAACATCATGACCCTGGAGCAGGCGGAACAGAAGCACGAAGTTGAATACGCCAAGGTACGTAGCCTGTTTATGGCCGCGCTTGATGTTGATGAGGAAGTGGCTGAAATTCTGGTGCAGGAAGGTTTTTCCTCGCTGGAAGAAGTTGCCTATGTGCCAGTAGAGGAAATGCTCGGCATTGATGGCTTCGACGAGGCCTTGGTGAATGAGTTACGCAGTCGCGCTCGTGATTCCCTGTTAACACAGGCTATCGCGAAAGAAGAGCAGGTTGAGCATGATGTGGAAGAATTGCAGCATCTCGAAGGCATTACCCCCGAGATCGCGCGCATGCTTGCTGCTCATGCAATCGCTACCCGCGATGACCTCGCTGAATTATCGGTGGATGAGTTGGTGGAAATGACCAATATCGATACTGAGGCTGCCAAGCAATTGATCATGATCGCCCGCGCCCACTGGTTTGAATAAACCAGGCGTTCGAGCAGAAGTTATGCCGGACACGGCAAGGAGACGGGACCCAGAATGACAGAAATGAACGTGAGCCAATTCGCGGCCGATTTAAAAATGCCGCCGCAACATTTACTGGATCAATTGCACGCGGCTGGCGTGCAAAAGGCCGGCGTGCACGATCCGCTGACCGAGCAGGACAAGACCAAGTTGCTTGTTTACTTACGCAGCGTTCATGGCCAGGTCATGGATAAGCCCAAAGTGACTTTGGCGCGTAAGCAAACGACAGAGATCAAGAAGTCGGATGCAACAGGTAAGAACCGCACGATCCAGGTTGAAGTAAAGAAAAAGCGTGTGTTGTTGACGCCTGACTCAATGACGGCAAAGGCAGAGGCCGAGCCAGAAATAGTGACGGTGGAAGCAGAAGCGCTCATCGAAGTTGCTGAGGCTGAAGCACCAATGGTTGAGTTGGTATCTGAGCCTGTAATCGTACAACCGGAACCTGAACCGGAACCTGTTGTGCTTGAAATTATTACTGAACAGGAAGTTGCATTGGTAGAAGAGGCAGTTGTTCTGGAAGCGCAGTCGGTGGCTGTTGCTGAAGCTCGGGGCTCTGCTGCGGCAGTTGCTCCGGCATTGTCACGTGCTGAGGTGTTGGGGCAGGCGGAATTGGATTCGCGCGCCCATCAAGCTGCACGTCAACGTGCGTTGTTTGATCGCCAGGCTGCGGATATCAAAGCCAAGCAAGATCGTGAAGTCGCCCGTAAGGCGGCACAAGAGCAACAAGCATTGCAGGCTCAGCAAGCAGCGATTCGGGCGGCGGCACCCAAACCTGTTGCGGCACCGGCGGATCACACCTTGCATCGCGCACCTAGCAAGCCAGGTGAAGCGAAAAAAGAAGCCAAGCCTGCCGCTGGTGGTAACGAGTCCAAGAAGGGCGCGGCAGCTGCACCTGCGAAGGATGCATGGGGTGATGGCGCCAAACGTCGTGGCGGTCTCAAGACCCGCGGTGGTGATACCTCTACCAATGCTTGGAAGAGTGGTAAGAAGGGCGGCCGTAACAAAGGCGCTAGCGATGATAATGCGCATGGCTTCCAGGCGCCTACCGAGCCTATCAGCCGTGAAGTTGATGTGTCGGAGACTATCTCGGTAGCAGACTTGGCTCACAAGATGGCCGTCAAAGCCAATGAAGTGATCAAGACGCTGATGAAGATGGGCATGATGGTTAGCATCAACCAGGTGCTGGACCAGGAAACGGCCATGATCGTGGTCGAGGAAATGGGCCACGTCGCTCGGGCTGCCAAACTGGACGATCCAGAGACCTATCTGGGCGTTGATGAGAAGCAGGAACATGATGCCTTGCCGCGTGCACCAGTGGTAACCGTGATGGGCCACGTTGATCATGGTAAGACGTCATTGCTGGACTACATCCGCCGCGCCAAAGTGGCGGCTGGTGAGGCCGGCGGTATTACCCAGCATATCGGTGCCTACCATGTAGAAACCGATAAGGGCATGATCACCTTCCTCGATACCCCTGGTCACGAAGCATTTACCGCTATGCGTGCCCGTGGTGCGAGCGCGACTGACATCGTGGTGTTGGTTGTGGCGGCAGATGACGGCGTGATGCCGCAGACGATTGAAGCTATCCACCATGCCAAGGCTGCCAAGGTGCCTATCGTGGTTGCGGTGAATAAGATCGATAAGCAAGGTGCCAATATTGAGCGTATTCGCCAAGAGTTAGTGGCGCATGAAGTTGTGCCTGAAGACTGGGGTGGCGATACTCAGTTCATCGAAGTTTCGGCCAAGATGGGTACCAATATTGATGGTTTGCTGGATGCCATTCTGCTGCAAGCAGAGGTGTTGGAGTTGACATCGCCTATCGATGCGCCTGCCAAGGGCCTGATTATTGAAGCGCGCCTGGACAAGGGGCGTGGTCCCGTTGCGACCATGCTTGTGCAGTCCGGTACGCTGAAGAAGGGCGATACTGTTTTGGCTGGTGCGGTATTCGGCAAGATTCGCGCCATGCTTGATGAGAATGGCAAGAATATCAATGAAGCTGGCCCGTCGATTCCGGTTGAGATTCTTGGTCTGTCTGAAGTGCCAAACGCGGGCGAAGATGCCATGGTATTGGCTGACGAGCGTAAGGCGCGTGAAATTGCCTTGTTCCGTCAGGGTAAGTTCCGTGATGTGAAACTGGCCAAGCAACAAGCTGCCAAGCTTGAAAACCTGATGGCCTCGATGACCGAGGGCGAAGTACAAAATCTACCTATCATCATCAAGGCGGATGTGCAGGGTTCGTTCGAGGCGCTGTCGCAAAGTCTGCAGAAGCTTTCCACCAGCGAAGTGCGCGTCAACATCCTGCATTCGGGTGTGGGCGGCATTACCGAGTCCGATGTGAATCTGGCGCTGGCTTCCAAGGCGGTCATTATTGGCTTCAACGTGCGTGCTGATGCAATGGCCCGCAAATTGGCTGAGAATGAAGGTGTCGATATCCGCTACTACAACATTATTTACGATGCTGTAGATGAGGTTCGTGCGGCGTTGTCTGGCATGTTGGCACCGGAGAAGAAAGAACAGGTTATCGGCTCGGTCGAGATCCGCCAAGTCTTCGTGGTGTCCAAAATCGGCTCGATTGCCGGTTGTTTCGTGCACGATGGTATGGTCAAGCGCGGCGCAGGCGTACGTCTCCTACGCAACCATGTGGTTATCCACCAGGGAGAATTGGACAGCCTCAAGCGCTTCAAGGACGACGTCAAGGAAGTCAAGTCGGGCTACGAATGTGGTCTGCAGTTGAAGAACTACAACGACATCCAAGAAGGCGACATGTTGGAAGTCTTCGAGATTGTTGAAGTGGCCCGCACTCTGTGAGGTGTGAGGAGTGTGACGTGAGGTGCGTCCACTCCAGCACATCGGCAGGCGCAGACTCTCCGAGGGTCTGCGCCTGTTGTACTTTTACGTTCAACTATGCGTGAGTTGCAGCGCCTCACTCCTCACGCCTTACTCCTCACGAGATCATGGCTAAAGACTTTACCCGTTCTGACCGCGTTGCCCAGCAAATGCAGCGTGAATTGGCCGAATTGATTCGGCTTGAATTGAAGGACCCTCGTATTGGCATGGTGACCTTGACGGGCGTTGAAGTGACGCGCGACATGAGTCACGCCAAGGTGTTCTACACCTTGATGAAGGGCGATGAACAAGAAACCGAATACACGTTGAATCGTTCATCTGGCTGGCTGCGTAACGAGCTTTCCAAACGTATTAAGTTGTTCAAGATGCCGGAGTTACATTTTGTGTATGACCGTTCGGTTGAGTACGGGATGTCATTGGACAAGCTGATCGACCAAGCCATGCAGACTACGGTACCGCCAGACGATGAAACAGACGCAGACAAAAAGGATTAAGCGGCCAGTCCATGGGGTGTTGTTGTTTGACAAGCCCTATGGCGCATCCAGCAATCAAGCATTGCAGAAATGTAAGTGGTTATTGCAAGCAGAAAAGGGTGGACACACTGGGGTGCTCGACCCGTTGGCGACGGGTTTGTTACCCCTTTGCTTTGGTGATGCAACTAAGTTTGCCCAGCGCATGTTGGATGCGGATAAGCGCTACACGGCTAGTCTGAGGCTGGGGTCGACCACGACTACCGGAGATTTGGAAGGGGAGGTACTGCTGACCTGCCAAGTCCAGGTTGGCAGACATCAGGTTGATGCGGCTATTCAGCACTTCATGGGCGAATATGACCAAGTGCCGCCCATGTATTCCGCGCTAAAGCATGAAGGCCGGCCGTTGTATGAATACGCCCGTGCTGGTATCACCATCCCACGCGCTGCCCGACGAATCACTATCTACGCGATCGATGTATTGGGTTTTGATGGTGAGAATTTGGTTTTAGATGTCCGTTGCAGCAAGGGCACCTACATCCGCACCTTGTCTGAAGACATTGGCGAGCGTTTGGGGTGCGGTGCTCACCTTACGGGTTTGCGGCGCACGGCAACGGCGGGGTTTCGCCTTGAAGATGCTTTGTCCCTACCGGACTTTGAGGCAATGGAATTAGCCCAGAGAGATGCCCGGTTGTTACCAACCGACAGTTTGGTGGCCGATTTGCCGGCAGTGACGCTGGATGCAATGGAGACGGATAAGCTAACCCACGGATTGTCCGTGCGTTTTCCCTCCGGGGATGGGATAATCGACAGCTTACGCGTATATGGAGACACGGGTGAATGTAAGCCGAGTTTTCTAGGTTTGGCTGCATTAACTGATCATGTTCTGTATCCGCGTCGACTGCTTTCAACTGTTGTACACAGCTGATAAGTAGTTAATTAGAAGCCTGGAGGGGTTGGTGTTTAAACTGACTAGCTTGGCTCGTCTGCACCATTGTGTGCTTTTGTATCTGGAGTAGTAAAAATGGCAATTTCTGTCGAACAAAAAGCTGAGATCGTTAAACAGTACCAGCGCGCTGCCGGCGACACTGGTTCTACCGAAGTGCAAGTGGCTTTGCTGACTGCACGTATTAACGGTTTGACTGATCACTTCAAGGCAAATGCCAAAGACAACCACAGCCGCCGCGGTTTGTTGAAGATGGTCAATCAGCGCCGTAAGCTGCTGGCCTATTACAAGCGCACCAATCTGGATGGCTATCGCGATTTGATCGCCAAGCTGGGTCTGCGTAAGTAAGCGTTTCAAGAAAAGCCGCTGCGTCGCAGCGGCTTTTTGCATTTCTGGCGTCTGTATTTGCCAATGGCGTTGAAATGATTTTGATTTTTCACAATTGCTGCGACAAAAGCTGGTGCTGGTAATTAGTTGTCCTATTGTGATTCTTTGCTTGGTGTTTTAGATGCCGAGTGCGGGATATCCCTAGCAAAAACGATGCTGTAGCTAGCAGGTGGTGAGTAAAGAATTCAAATTCTGTTGGGCGTGAAGTGGTTCCGGCCACGCCTGATGGCTAGCAAGTTGGCTGGAACCCCGACGTCGGTCTGCGGACCGTGCTCAGTGCGTCGGTGGAAGAGGGTCATCTAGCTGAGCATGGCCCGTTGAAAAGGAAGAAAAGCGTGTTCAATCGCATCTCCAAATCGTTTGCCTATGGCAAGCACACCGTTACACTTCAAACTGGTGAAATCGCCCGTCAGGCCTCTGGTGCCGTGATGGTGTCGATGGATGACACCGTGGTGCTGGTTACCGTGGTGGGCGCTAAGAATGTCAAACCCGGCCAGGATTTTTTCCCCCTGACCGTTGATTACCAAGAACGTACTTACGCTGCCGGTAAGATTCCTGGTGGCTTCTTCAAGCGCGAAGGTCGTCCTTCTGAAAAAGAAATTCTGACTTCACGTCTGATTGATCGCCCGATTCGCCCGCTGTTCCCAGAAGCTTTCTACAACGAAATCCAAATCGTTGCTACCGTGATGTCAGTTGATCCTGAGATTGATCCGGATATTGCCGCTGTGATCGGCGCATCCGCTGCGTTGGCTATCTCCGGCTTGCCGTTCCAAGGGCCCATCGGCGCGGCCCGCGTCGGTTATGCCAATGGTGAATACCTGCTTAATCCGACCAAGGCCGAACTAGCTACTTCCCAGTTGGACCTGGTGGTGGCGGGTACTGCCAAGGCCGTATTGATGGTGGAATCGGAAGCACAAGAGCTGTCCGAAACCGTCATGTTGGGCGCAGTGGTATTTGGCCATGAGCAAATGCAGGCTGTCATCAAGGCTATCAATGAGCTTGCCGATGCTGTGAATCCTGAAGTCTGGGATTGGCAAGAGCCTGCGGCTGACGAAGCCCTGATTGCCCAGGTGAGCGAGTTGGCCAACGAAGGCCTGAAACTGGCCTTCCGCATTCCGCAAAAGCAATCGCGTGTGGTGCAGATCAACGATACCTGGGCCAAGGTCAAGGCTGCGTTGATTACTGAAGAAACCGATACGGTTCGTGCCAACCAGATCAAGGATATCTTCCATGGTCTGGAAGCCAAGATCGTGCGTAACCAGATTCTGGACGGTTATCCACGTATCGACGGTCGTGATACGCGCACCGTTCGCCCGATTGAAGTGCGTACCGGCGTGTTGCCGCGTACCCATGGCTCGGCGCTGTTTACACGTGGTGAGACCCAAGGTTTGGTGGTGGCTACTCTGGGCACTAAGCTGGATGAGCAGAAGATCGATGCCCTGATGGGTGAATACACCGATCGCTTCATGCTGCATTACAACTTCCCTCCTTACTCGACTGGTGAAACAGGCCGTGTAGGTACGCCAAAACGCCGTGAGATTGGTCATGGTCGTTTGGCTAAGCGGGCATTGGTTGCGGTGTTGCCGAAGAAGGAAGACTTCAGCTACTCGATGCGTGTTGTTTCGGAAATCACTGAGTCGAATGGTTCGTCCTCGATGGCATCGGTTTGCGGTGGTAGCTTGGCGTTGATGGATGCAGGTGTGCCGCTGAAGTCACACGTTGCCGGTATCGCCATGGGCCTGATTTTGGAAGGCAACCGTTTTGCTGTGCTGTCCGATATCCTTGGTGATGAAGATCATCTTGGCGATATGGACTTTAAGGTAGCTGGTACTGAGAACGGCGTGACTGCCTTGCAGATGGATATCAAGATCCAGGGCATCACCAAGGAAATCATGCGCGTGGCTTTGGACCAAGCCCAGGAAGGCCGCCTGCATATCTTGAATATTATGAAGGGATCGTTGGACCACGCCCGTGAGGAAGTGTCGCAACATGCGCCGCGTCTTTACACCATGAAGATCAATCCGGAGAAGATTCGTGATGTGATCGGCAAGGGCGGTGCTGTGATTCGTGCACTGACTGAAGAAACCGGCACCCAGATCGATATCGGCGAAGATGGCACGATCACGATTGCGTCGGTTTCCAGCGATGGTGCTGATGAAGCCAAGCGCCGCATTGCCGAAATCACTGCTGAAATCGAGATCGGCAAGATCTATGAAGGTCCGGTGGTTAAGATTCTCGACAAGAATGTCGGCGCTATTGTGCAAATCATGCCGGGTAAGGATGGCTTGGTGCATGTAAGCCAGATCGCCAATGAGCGTGTCAACAATGTGGCTGACTACCTGAAGGAAGGCCAGATTGTTCGTGTGAAAGCGCTGGAGCAGGATGATAAAGGCCGCGTTCGCCTCTCTATTAAGGCTGTTTTGGCCGAAGAGGCTGCACCCGTTGCACCAGTAGCAACACCGGTTGATAGCGAAGCCTGATTGGTTGGCAAAGTAAAAGAAAAACCCGGTTCTGGCCGGGTTTTTCTTTATGTGCTGCCGGTCGGGGGTATTGCTTAAGCTGCTGGTTCTTGGAGCTGTTGCAAGATGGCAGGATTCTCCAAAGTAGAAGTGTCCTGAGTGATTTTTTCACCTCGGGCAATGGCCCGTAATAACCGGCGCATGATTTTGCCCGACCGTGTTTTGGGTAAGTTGTCACCAAAGCGAATATCGTCTGGCTGGGCGATCTTGCCAATCTCCTGAGCCACCCAGTTCTTGAGTTGCTCTACCATCTTCTTGGCGTCCTCTCCGCTGGGCCGTGGACCCTTTAGCACGACAAAGGCAACCACCGCTTCGCCTTTGATTTCGTGCGGTTTGCCGACCACGGCGGCTTCGGCAACCAAGGGGTTGGCAACTAGGGCGGACTCGATTTCCATGGTGCCCAGGCGATGACCCGATACATTCAGTACATCGTCAATACGCCCCATGATCCAGAAATAGCCGTGCTCATCCCGATTGGCGGAGTCCCCGGCCAAGTAATACTTGCCATTGAACTCTTCTGGGAAATAGGTTTTCTTGAAGCGCTCCGGGTCGCCCCAAATTGTACGTACCAAGCTGGGGAAGGGCTTTTTGATGACCAGCATGCCACCCTTGCCAGGTTCGACCGTTGCGCCGGATTCATCAACGATATCCGCAATCACACCCGGCAGCGGCAAGGTGCAGGAACCCGGTTTGGTCGCTACAGCGCCGGGTAGCGGGGAGATCATGATTGAACCTGTTTCGGTTTGCCACCAGGTGTCGACGATAGGGCAGCGACCCTTGCCGACGACTTCGTGGTACCAGATCCAGGCTTCGGGGTTGATGGGTTCGCCGACTGTGCCCAAAAGGCGCAGGCTTGATAAGTCGTGGTGCTTGGGGAAATCTGCTCCCAACTTGATGAGCGAGCGGATAGCGGTTGGTGCTGTGTAGAAGATACTGACTTTGTGTCGCTCGATCATCTGCCAGAAACGGTGTGCATCGGGGTAGGTGGGTACCCCCTCAAAGATGACTTGTGTTGCAGCCATACCCAATGGCCCATAGCAAACATAGCTATGGCCAGTGATCCAGCCTACGTCAGCCGTACACCAAAACACATCGTCCGGTTTGATATCAAACACCCAGCGGAAGGAGTTCATTGCGCCAAGTAGATAGCCGGCGCTGGAATGCTGAATACCCTTGGGTTTGCCGGTTGAACCGGAGGTATAGAGAATGAAAAGAGGATCGTCTGCACCCATCCATTCCGTTTCGCAGTTCTCTGCCTGTCCTTCAGTCAGTTTGTGCCACCAGATATCACGGCCTTCTTGCCATTGGCTGGTGCCGTTGCTGGTACGTTGGTAGACGATGGTATGTTTGATTGTGCTGCAGTTACCTAAGGCGTAGGCATCGTCGACGACGGTTTTTAATGGTATTGCTTTCCCGCCACGCATGCCCTCGTTGGCTGTGATGACGGCCACTGCGCCGGCATCGACAATGCGCTCTTGTACCGATTTGGCAGAAAACCCACCGAATACAACCGAATGGATTGCTCCAATGCGTGCGCAGGCTTGCATGGCAACTACTGCCTCGATACTCATGGGCATGTAGATGACGACGCGTTCACCTCTTGCAACGCCGAGCGACCGCAGGCCATTGGCAAATTGGCATACGCGGCGATGTAGTTCGGCATAGGTTACGCGGGTGACGGCCCCATCATCAGCTTCGAAAATAATGGCAGTTTTGTTGGCGTTTTGGGGTAAGTGTCGATCAAGACAGTTGTAACTGACGTTTAGGACGCCATCGTCGAACCATTTAAAGAAGGGAGCATTTGTGTCATCCAGTACACGAGAGAAGGGCTTCTGCCACGTAATCAATTCGCGCGCCAGGCTTCCCCAGAAGGCCAAGTAGTCACCGCCAGCCTGCTCGCATAGTCCCTTATAGGTATCCATGCCTGAAATAGTGGCGCTACGCCGGAAATCGTCAGAAGGGGGAAATACACGCGTTTCCTTAAGAATGGAATCAATCGTGGACATGAACGCTCCTTTATTTTGATATTGCCTTGGTTGATGCGAATGGGCGGAAGCATTGCTACGAGGCTGAGGTAGGGCCTCATGCGGGCCCCGTTCCTCGTGGCTGAACTACTTTACGTAAACCTTATGCCGTTGTATCGGTTAATCATTGGCATAGATGTCGCGGTCTTTCGTTTCTGGGGCGAATAGTGTGCCCACGACGAAAGTCATGATGGCAAAACCGATGGGGTACCAAAGGCCGTAGTAGATATCCCCGGTGGCTGCGACCATGGCGAAGGCGACGGTAGGCAGAAAGCCGCCGAACCAGCCGTTGCCAATGTGATAAGGCAGTGACATGGAGGTGTAGCGGATCTTGGTTGGGAATAACTCAACCAGCCAGGCGGCGATGGGGCCATACACCATGGTGACCAATAGGACCAATATCGTCAGAAGTACGATCACCATCGGTGTATTCATTTGGCTAAGATCGGACTTGGCTGGGTAGCCCGCACCCTTGAGCGCTTCCCCAAGCGACTTATTGAATACATCAGCTTGTCTCTTGAATGCGTCCTTGGCCAACGCTTCGCCTTCGAAACTCGATAAGACAATGTTGCCAATGCTGACGGAAGCAACTGTGCCCGCGGGCGCTGCTGCGTTGCTATATGGTATGCCTTTCTTGGCCAGGGTGGACTTGATAATGTCGCAAGACTGCTTGAAGCTGGCTTTGCCGATAGGATCGAACTGGAATGTACACTTTGCCGGATCGGCAATCACTTTGACGGGAGCGTTGGCGACGGCGGCTTCCAGTGCGGGGTTGGCGTAATGGGTTAGCGCCTTGAAAATGGGGAAGTAACTGATGGCTGCGATAAAGCAGCCGGCCATGATGATCTTTTTCCGGCCTATTTTGTCGGACAGTGCACCAAAAAGAATAAAGCCGGGCGTAGCAATGGCCAGTGAGATCGCGATCAGTAAGTCGGCTCGGTCGGCTTCTACCCCCAGGGTTTTGGTGAGGAAGAACAAGGCGTAGAACTGGCCGGTGTACCAAACCACGGCTTGGCCTGCCGTACCACCGAATAACGACAACAGAACGACGCGAAGGTTGGGCCAGCGTAGAAATGACTCTGTCAAAGGGGCTTTGGAGTGTTTGCCTTCTTCCTTCATCTTCTTGAAGGCGGGAGATTCATTGAGCTGCATCCGGATGTAAACCGAAACCGCCAGCATGACTAATGAAATGAGAAATGGTATACGCCATCCCCACTCTTTGAAGGCATCGGTACCCAGGCTGTTGCGACAAGTCCAGATGACGAGCAAGGACAGGAACAAGCCCATTGTGGCGGTTGTTTGGATGAAGCTCGTATAGAGGCCACGTTTACCGTGGGGGGCGTGCTCAGCCACATAGGTTGCCGCACCGCCGTATTCGCCACCAAGCGCTAGACCTTGCAGCAATCGCAGAATAATCAGAATGATGGGGGCTGAAATACCGATGGTGGCATAGCTAGGCAGCAGACCGACGATAGCGGTGGAAAGCCCCATGATCAAAATGGTGATCAGAAAGGTGTACTTACGGCCAATCATGTCGCCAAGACGGCCAAAAACAAGTGCACCAAAGGGACGTACCGCGAAACCTGCGGCAAATGCCATCAGGGCAAAGATAAAAGCGGTGGTGTCGTTAACACCGGCAAAGAAGTGTGAGGCGATAATGGCGGCAAGTGAGCCATATAGGTAGAAGTCATACCATTCGAAGACTGTGCCAAGCGAAGAGGCAAAGATGACTTTGCGTTCCTCCTTGGTCATGGGTCTGGCGGGCATGGAGACCCCAGCGGTGGTGTTTGTCAAACTATTCATGAATATTTCCTCCGTACTCGAATGGGCTTTGCACCCTTGGATTTTTTTGATACGTATGGTTGCTGGGTTTGTGTCACTTGTCCTTTTTGAGGAGGCCGGAGTTTGCCGACAAAGTGATGCGTGTTACGCCAACGCGACGTTTAGCCGGGAGTTGCACTCATGATTTGTTGTGCGCGAACAGAAGACTTACGGATACATTGGCTGGTTGGAAAGGCGTTGACTGAAGGGATGCCTTGCTGAATGCCGCGGTGGTAATCACGCTAGTCCACCAGCAGGACTGGGTAAAGAAGGATAAATGGAAATTAAACAGCTGCGAATATTCTCCACGCTGCGCGGGCATGGAAGTGGGGCAATTGCTCTGGATTGTTGTAATTCTGCACGTTGCATTGTTTACAGGTGCGACGTGACATGCGGGAAACGTTGGCTGGAGGCTATTTTGCTGGCTTACTGCCGGGTAACCCAGTCGGCCATTGCGGCCAGTACGGGTTCGGCTTCACCAAGTGCGGCGGTGACTCGAAACTGTATGTGAGGGAATTGCTGGACCAACTTCTCCACCAGTACCGGCAGATCTCTGCGTAGATGCGCGCCTCGTGCCATAAAGGCAGGGACGATGATGACTTCGCTAACCCCTTGTTCTGCGAGCTGGGTTGCGCAGTCTGTAAGGCTAGGTGTCATCAGCTCTAGAAAGGCGAGCGCGACGATGCTGCCTGGGAGTTTTTGCTGCACCTGGCCAGCAAGTTGCAGGAATGGCTCGGCCCATTGAGGGTCTCGGGCACCGTGGGCAAATAGAATGACAGCGCGTGTTGCTTGGCTCATGAGCTAATGCTGCCGTAGATACACAAAAAACAAAACCCCCGTATGCAACGGGGGTTTGCGACTACAACTTACCAAGTAAACCAACAGCTTATTTCAGCTTGGTTTCTTTGTAGGCAACGTGCTTACGGACGACAGGATCAAACTTCTTGATCTCCATCTTTCCAGGCATGGTGCGCTTGTTTTTGGTTGTAGTGTAGAAGTGACCTGTACCAGCGGTCGATTCCAGTTTGATCTTTTCACGCATGATTCATTGCTCCCGGATTAGGCTTCGCCACGGGCGCGAAGATCGGCCAGCACGACGTCGATGCCGAGTTTGTCGATGGTGCGCAGGGCTGCGTTGGAGATGCGCAGGCGCACCCAACGGTTTTCGCTTTCAACCCAAAACTTGCGGTATTGCAGGTTGGGCAGGAAACGACGCTTGGTTTTGTTGTTGGCGTGGGAAACATTGTTCCCGACCATCGGGCGCTTGCCGGTGATCATGCATACACGAGCCATGTTGGACTCCCACTGATTCTAAAATGGTGTTCGAAAAGCTTGCTGTGTGGCGATGAAGTCAGCCGGCCACAACACGCGTGGAAACGCAAAGAGGGCGCATGTTATCGATTTGGCGGGCCTGTGTCAAATGCCTGCCCGGCGGATTTTGTTTGTACGCCAGATGTTTAGCGATCTTGTCAGCGCAGGGGTGTCCATAGCGTCATGCTAAAGTATCAGGCTGTTTTGCCTTAGTGAAGATCATGCTGCACACCCTCAATTCTCCTCAACAAGCTGCGGTACGCCATTTGGACGGGCCGCTGCTTGTGCTGGCCGGTGCAGGTTCAGGCAAGACGCGGGTGATTACGCAGAAGATTGCCTATATGGTTGAGCACGCTGGTTACGAAGCGCGTCATATTGCTGCAATCACCTTTACCAACAAGGCTGCGCGTGAGATGCAGGAACGGGTGCATGGAATCATGGACCCAGCCCGCTCGAAGGGTCTTATTGTTTCAACCTTCCATTCACTGGGCTTGCAGATAATTCGTACCGAACACGCCGCACTTGGCTATAAGCCACGTTTTTCAATCCTGGATGCGGCCGATGCAATGAAGATTGTTTCGGACATCATTGGCACAACGGATAAAGATGAAATTCGTGCCACGGTAGGCACTATCTCTCGGTTGAAGAACGACTTCATGAGTCCGGAAGTTGCCTTGATGAATGCCCAAAGCGACGGGGAGTTGCGCATTGCGCGAGCCTACGCTGCCTATCAGAGCACACTCTTTGCCTATCAGGCCGTTGATTTTGATGACTTGATTCGCTTGCCTGTGGAACTGTTTGATCGGGAAGTGGATATTCTGACCAAATGGCAGCTACGTCTGCGTTATCTGTTGATCGATGAATACCAGGACACCAATGTTTGCCAATACCGGTTGGTTAAGCAGCTAACCCACTTACACGGCAAATTCACGGCCGTGGGTGATGATGATCAATCTATCTATGCTTGGCGTGGTGCCAATGTGGAAAACCTAGCGCTGCTTAAGCAGGATTTCCCGCGGCTGGAAGTCATTAAGCTAGAGCAGAACTATCGTTCTACTTCACGGATACTCAAGGCTGCCAATGCCGTGATTGGCAACAATCCAAAGCTGTTCGAAAAACAGCTGTGGAGTGAGTTGGGTATTGGCGATCCAATTTCCGTCGTGGAAATGAAAGATGAAGAGCATGAAGCCGAGATGGTGGCAATGCGCTTACTGGCCCATAAATTCGAGAACCGCACCAAATTCAGTGACTACGCGGTATTGTACCGCGGTAATCATCAGGCCCGGATTATCGAAGGCCAATTGCGTAATCATAAGATTCCGTACCAGATGTCTGGTGGGCAAAGCTTCTTCGACAAAGCCGAAATCAAGGACGTGCTGGGTTATCTGCGTCTGATTGCCAATGAAAAGGATGACCCTGCGTTTATTCGTGCGGTGACCACGCCCAAACGTGGTGTCGGCAATGTCACGTTGGAAAAGCTGGGTGGTTTGGCGGCGGATCGAAAAATCAGCTTATTCGAAGCGGTGCAAATGCCGAGCTTGGAGGCGATGGTTCAGTCGGCGCAATACGAAGCGTTACAGATATTCTGTGCATTTATTCAGCGTTTGCAAGGGCGCGCTACCCACGAGCCTGCGGGTGCACTGTTGCGTGAAATGCTGGCAGCCATCGACTACGAAACTTGGCTATACGAGAGCGACGAGCCCCGTCCTGCCGAGGCACGGTGGAAGAATGTGCAGGAGCTGGCGGCTTGGTTCGACAAGCGCGCTGAAGAGAATGGTGACAACCTGATCGACATGGCTCAGAAGATTGCATTGATTACATTGCTGGAGGGGCGTAATGATGAAGCGCCTGATGCAGTACGTATGTCAACGCTGCATGCTTCCAAGGGGCTGGAGTATCCACATGTGTTCTTGATTGGTTGCGAGGAGGGGATTCTGCCCCATCAACAATCAATTGATAGCGGTATGGTCGAAGAGGAGCGGCGCTTGATGTATGTGGGTATTACGCGTGCCCAGCGCGGCTTAACCATCAGCTACTGTGGCAAACGTAAGCGCGCCGGTGAATGGCAAATTACGGAGCCCTCGCGCTTCTTGCTTGAATTACCTGCAGAAGAAATCCGCATCAGTGGCCGCTTGGCGAGCTATAAGAATGTGGCTGTCACCAAGGAAGAGGGTAAAGCCAAGCTGGCGAATCTGTTGGCGGGTCTGGGTGCCAAGCCCGGCGTGTGAAAGCCGAGCGATCTTGCCGCTTGGATTACTTATTTACTGAGTGATGCTATCCACATCTCTCCACTGCAATGTGCAATGTTGCCGATAGCGTCTCATCGTAGCGTTCAAAGTCAGCGCTGTAGCTGCGACGCCATTCGGTAGATTGGCCAAAAAAGCGCCAGACCTGCTGCCACGCCGCGAATACTGCGCTATGTAAAGCTTCGGCGGATTCAGCTTGTGCTTCGAATACCAGATAGCCCTGGGTAGGTATTTCGGTGGTGGCAAGGCTGAGGTGAGGTGCCAAGGAGGACGTGCCCACCGTCAAATCATAGGTACCCGTATGGTCGGACTCATATCCAGAGTAAACCGCAAATACTGGCTTATCTGTTTGCAGTAGCCCGGCTGAAAGCACGCGTTCCCACAGCCCAGGAATACGGGCCAGTTCGGGTTTCATCTCATCGTCGTTGCAGGTACGAACACGTAAACCAGTGACACCAAAGCTTGGTACTGCAGGAAGAAAATGGGGTGATGCAGACATGGTTATCTCGCTAAGTGGTTAGGAGACGCCATGTTGCGCGACCCCTCCTGACAGCTTGGTGTCAGGAGGTAGAGCCGCTTTGTTTAGAACCTGTTTTCGATCTGTCACGAGCAGCTGTTATCAGGGTGAAGCGCAGAGCAGGAACCGGAATGTACGTGGGCCATGAGGCTGCGAACTTCTTGGAGCGTTGTACCGTAGCGTTTCGGCGTCCTCCTTGCGGTGGGCTGTCGAACAGCATATGAGCCTTGATGCGGCTGCGCAGTAAGATGGTGAACAGGTTCTTAGCTATTAGCCCCCATGGCCTTGGCTCTGGTTTTTCGAGCCTTGATCATGGCCCCGTCTTCTGGTTGTATCTGCCATCCTCCCAAATGGGGTGTGATGATCTTGGAGAGTGCGACGATCCAATCGGGTTCGGCATTCAGGGCTGGTATGTAACGGTAATCACCGCCGCCAGCTGCCAAAAAGTCAGCCTTGCCTTCCAACGCAATTTCTTCGAGCGTTTCCAAGCAGTCGGCCACAAAGCCAGGACAGATGACGTCGAGCTTGCCGGTTTTCTTCTTACCCATCGCGTGCAGCAGGGTTGTCGTATAGGGCTTTAGCCATTCGGCCCGGCCGAAACGGGATTGGAACGCAATGCTATATTGGCTTGCCTGTATCCCTAGTCGCTCGGCAAGCAGCCGTCCGGTTGTGTGGCATTCGCAATGGTAGGGGTCGCCCTTGTCCAAACTGAATTGCGGCACACCGTGAAAACTCATCAGCAAATGGTCACCACGGCCATGGCGCACCCAGTGCTGCTCAATGCGCTTGGCAACGGCTTCTATATAGGGAACGGCATCATGAAAGTGCTTGATAAAGCGTAGTTCGGGTGGGTTACGCAGGGCCTTGATGGCATCGGCCACGGCATCCATTGCGCTGCCTGTGCTGCTCGCCGCGTATTGTGGGTAGAGCGGCATGGCCAGCACACGGTCACAACCCGCTTCTTTGAGTGCCATCAATTTGCTGGCGATGCTTGGCTGACCATAGCGCATGGCATATTCCACCATCACAGGTTGTCCTTGATCCCCCAAGTAGCCTTGCAGCAGCTTGGCTTGCCGGCGCGTATGGATGGCTAAGGGGGAGCCATCTTTAGTCCAGATAGTGGCGTATTTGGCTGCCGAATTCTTTGGTCGGGTGTTAAGGATGATGCCGTTAAGGATGAACCACCATATCGCCCGAGGAATTTCGACTACGCGAGGGTCAGACAGAAACTGCTTCAGATAGGGCCGCACCGCTTGCGCGGTGGGTGCCTCTGGCGTACCAAGATTGATCAGCAGGATACCGACTCGGCGGGGCTGGTCGTGGCGAAAGGTGGGTTCAGTCTGATAAGCCATGGCGTGGTCCCTGCAAGCTGGCGGAAAACCGGCATCATAGCCCGGATGTCTGCCGGGTGGCGCAAGCGATATTACGGCATATCAAGTGTGCGTAGCAGCTACGGTTTCCAATTAAAGCTGCGCAGCATTGGCCCCAGAAAAGACCCAAGTTGTTTCATACACATAGGTTTTGCCGGATTCTTGTTGGGATAGGTCAGTTCGTCCATCTGACCTGGCAAAGGGTGATGCTATTCGCACTAGGCGCAATGCAGCTTCATCCAACAACGTTTCACCGGAGCTATTGACGAGTACTGCTTTAATCAAAGAGCCATCCGCACGTACCTCCAACTGTATCCGCACTTCTCCTTGTAAGGCATGCCCAGCAAGATCAGTTGGTGCGTTGACCTCCCCAATGCGCAGAAGTTTCTCCTGCCATTGAATGATGGAATCACTTTCCTCTATGGATTCACCCGCTACCGGTTGTTGGCTTGCAAGGTGACTTACCACGGTAGCCTGGGTATTGCGTAACGGGTCAGTAGGCTTGGATGATTCTGGCTTAAGAGTGATTGGTGCGGCTAATGCCTCAACCCGCTCGGTTTTCAATGGCTGCGTTTGGGAAGCTATTGCATCGGGTTGGCTCATTATCAATGGCGTGCGGTAATCGAACTCCACACCGATTGATCCACTTTGATTGGCGGGTTGCAGATGAATGACTTGCTGAATGGCAAGCAATAGAAAGCCCAGATGGACCAGCAGCGAGGTACTCATTGCGCAAGTCATACGCAGTTTGCAGTGGGATAAATAAGCCATGACCAGCACCTTAAAACGGCAGGTACTGGTAGCTTTCTGCCACTCAAGACTACGCGCCATTCATAGAGATTTTTTGGGGAATATCTTTTACTACAACGACTTAATAAGGTGATAAGTATAAATTGATGTAACGATCCATGGCAATAATTCTACCTGTTACGGTTATTTTTCCGTATTCGACTTTAGCGAATGGCTTGCTGGTGAACAATAGGATCTCGTTGCCGTTAACCAGGCGTGGAGACGTTTGACTGGACGACCGTCAATGGAGGCCATTCGTTGAGACGGCAATTGCGAACTATTGTTTGTTTTGAGGAAAAATATTCTTGCATGCTGCTCAGTTGAAAGAGTGAACCGCCCCGGTCAATCAGCCAAGGCGGAGAGACGGATTCCGTCATTCCTTAAAATGCCCGGCATCAAAAAAGGTGGTGGTTCGTCCAGCCCCGGGTTTGCAGGCAGTAGCAGCCGTGACTCAGTCTCAGCTTCAGCGAAAATCACCGTACAGCTATTGGCACAAGTCCAAGTCCTAGAGGGGGTCATGCCTTGTGCAGCAGGCCTGCGCCAGTCGATGGCCATCCAGATAAAACAACACCGGCTCCGAGCCGGTGTTGTTTTATCGCTTGCTGCTCAGCCCCATTAAGTTGGGCTGAAGGGAAAGCGGGTTATTGCTTGCTATCAGTCTTCACATCACTTTTTTCATGCTTGTTGGCGTCAGTCTTTTCAGCCTTCTTGTGCTTCTTGGCGGCCAATTTTGTTGCTTTTTCAGCCGGCTTTGCTACTTCAGTGGGTTGGGGCATGACAGGGTCAACTTGCTTGGCTGCGGGGGCAGGGACTGCTGCCGGTGTGACTGGCTTGGCGGCAGGGGTTTCGGCTGCCATTACCCCGAACGAGGCGGCTGCAAAGGAGGTGGCGATCAGGGCGGTAAACAACTTCTTCATGGTGCGATCCTTTCAAAATGTTTTCCGATCCGACCGTTGCACGCTGCAGCGGCCGTCCGTGGTGCACACATTAGGTGAGTTATGCTGAACGGTTGCTGAGCGGCAAAAAGTGCAGTTTACCAATCGATAGGGGGTGTTCTTTTTTTGTTGTTGGGTTTGTTTATATGATTTCAGCATTTGTTCTGTTGGCTTGTCAGTCCCATTGGGCATGCCCAGCTTGGCTAGGGGCTGTTGACGTTTTGTCTTCGGTGCATTGAAGAAGAGCAGCAAACCCGCAGAATTACGGTTCCTATTCCAATCACCCTGCGGGTTTGCTATGCCCCGATTGATGCTCAGTGACGAGCTTTGGTCGAAGCTGGAGAAAATTCTGCTTCAGCAAACCATTTACCACAAGCCAGACCTGCGAATGACCGTTGAGGGAATGCTCTACCGGATGCGCGTGGGCTGCCCATGGCGAGATCTACCCAGTGCTTTTGGCGGCTGGAACACCGTCTACAAACGCTTCAATGCTTGGTCAGTGGGTGGCAAGTGGCTCAAAGCTTTCAAAGCCCTGGTAGAGGAACCCGACTTCGAATGGGTATTCATCGACGGCACCTATGTGAAGGACCATCAGCACAGTGCCGGTGCTGCCAGCGATCATGCTGAAGCCATCGGCAAAAGTCGGGCTGGCAATACATGCAAGATTCATCTGGCGGTCGTGATGGATTTGTACTCACGCAAAATCATCAGGTGGGCGATGGCCCCAACAATGCCAGCAGGGTTGGTTTGCCGCACATTGCAGATGGCGTTGAATGGGCGCAAGCCGAATGCTGGGTTTCCGATCAAGGCAGTCAATACGCCAGCGCTGAGTACCAGGCGCTACGGAGTCAACATGGGTTGGTGCCTAGCATGAGCCGTAAAGGCAATTGCTAGGACAATACGGTGATGGAGCGGGTGTGGCAGCGGGACTATGCGAATCATTGGGAAGCGGAAAAGGACATCACAGAATACACATAGTCGGCTTCTACAACAGTGTGCGTTTGCACTCGGCCCGAGGTAACTTACCTCCCATGATTTATGAGCAGAAAATGGCTGCAAAAGAACCGATTGGCGTGCCCGAAAATACTTGACCACTACATTCCAGTGCCAGGGCAAGGATTGCAATGGGGGGCTGTGACCTTCGTAATTCGATAGGCTTGCTTGATACCCAATCCGCTTACTATCTGGTGTAAATAGAAATAAGCGGATCCGTCTAGGCTCAGTCCAGCCTACGTGTCAGCACTTGTCGAACTCTTCGGCTCGGTTTGGATAGGCTTTGCAAAAGTCAGTGTCGCCTTTGTCGGTCTTGAGCGCGGCGCCATCAAATTTCGCGCCGATCACTTTGGACTTCGTGACGTTAAGCCGTTTGTTTTCGCATGCGTCAGTCGCTGCTTTCTTACAGGCAGCGGCGTCGGCTGCTTCGACGAACTCAGTGCAGGAAGGCTTGCCCTCGCACTTTTTGAAGCTGATGGCCTCTTTGCCGGCACAAGCAGTACGAGTCACTGCCAGTTCACAGTTACCGGCCTGTGCTCCCCCGGCGCATAGGCTTAAGATCGTAGCCAGTAACCATTTGCTTGTAGCACCTTTCATTGCGTTCTCCTTGTTACCGTTGAGGTAAATGTATTGTGTAGCCAAGAGCGATGGTGAATTTCGGCTTCTCTGTGTTAATTGCGAAAGCGGCTAATGCTGGCTTCCAGTTTCATCACAACACTTTCCAGATCGCGCGCCAGGGTAGAGGCATCGCTAGCGGCTTGTGTATTCTGGTCAATCATTTGGGCGATCTGCTCTACGTTGGTAGCGATCAGGTGGCCTGTCGAATTTTGTTCCACCAACGCACCCGAAATAGCATAGACCGTTTTTTCTACCTGATCGGCCCCACTGGTGATGGTTTCCATGGCGCTGCCCGCTTTTTTGACCAGCGCTACACCACTATCCATCTGACCAACGGACGTGTGCGCGGCCTTTACTGCCAGATCAACCGACTGCTGGATTGCATTGATCTTTTCGACGATGTCTTTGGTAGCACCCGTGGTGCGCTCGGCCAATTGGCGGACTTCATCGGCTACTACAGCGAAGCCCCGGCCTTGTTCGCCAGCGCGAGCGGCTTCGATAGCGGCGTTGAGCGCCAACAGGTTTGTCTGTGCGGCTACTTCCTTGATGACCTGCACAATGCTGGAGATTTCGTTGGAACGAATACCCAGCTCGTCTACCGAAGTACCGAGTCGGCTGATTTCTCCCGAGATCGAAGTCATCTCCTGCACGGTGTTGGTGATGATATCTGCACCTGTGCGTGCGCCGTTGCCTGCGTTGTGTGTCAGTTCATGGGCACTGCTAGCACTGTCGGTAACGTGGCTGATGCTGGTGGAAAGTTGTTCTACCGCAGCGGCCATCGCACTGGCGGCTTCGCTTTGTTTGACAGAGCCATCTGACACTTGGTTGGCTGCATTCAGCAGCTTGTGTGCGACAGCGGCGATATTGGTGGATGCTTCACGCGTATCGCGTAGGGCAGCCTGCACGGTCTCTACTAGATGATTGAAGGATATGGCTGTGTCGGCGACTTCGTCGTTGCCTTTGACTTGCACTCGCTGGGTAAAGTCGAGACTGTGCTCGATTTGGGCCATGGAACCCGCTAATTGCTTTAGTTGGCTGCTGATGGCATTGCTGATCAAGTAGGCGACAACCACAGAAACTAGCAGCGCGACGATGCCAAAGCCCAGCAGAAGCCGTTGGCTCCAACTCACACTGGTATCTGCAGCTTCTTTAGCTCCCAATGTCAATTCGCTTACCGCTTTGTTCAGTATGGCCAGTTGGTTACCGGCATTTCTGCTTGCTTTGCCCACCTCCTGCAGCATCTGGCTGGCATCTTTACGCAGTTGCAACTGGGCAACATAAAGCCCGAGTAGCCCTTGCTTGCCAATCGCGGCCGTTTTAAATCGGGTTGCTGCTGCAACAGCTTTTTCACTGTCGGGTAGAGCGGTTGCGAATTCATCGGTAGCCGTAAATTTGGCTTCTATATCCTTGGTTGCGGCGATGACTGCAAAAGGGTTGAGCTTGTCCAAAGCCGCGACGACTGATTTTGAAATGTCACCTGTGGCTTTATCCCATGCTTGTGCCTTGGGATCTTTCACCTCACTTAGCAAGGCGCTAAGTTCATCGCTCATGTCGCCCAATTCTCGCTTTTGTTTAATGACCAATTGCCCCTTTTCCAAATCATCGCGGTGCGCTTTCAGCACTTTGGGGCCTATGTCGAAGACCGCCGTGCTGGCATTGCGTGCACTATTCAGTGCTTGCAAGACATTTGGGTCGGCCTCGGCTAGTTGGTTTAGATCCTGCAAGGCGGCGTCATATTGTTTTTTGGCGAGCTGAAATTCATTCTCACTGGTCGCCAATTCGCTCAGGACGCTGGATTGATAGTGCAGCATGACGGCAGCCCTGGCCTCTTGCATTGCCGCCTGCATGCGCGCACTGGCGTCAATCATGGGGGCTGCACGGTCAGTTACGGCATGCAGGTTACTGTTGACGTCACTGAGGCCTATCAGGCCAACGGCGACAATGCCTGCCGCGAGTAGTAAAACAGCTAGAAAACCACCCACAATGCGTGTAGCTACAGTCAGGCGCATTTCGCTACCTTTGTTTATTTAACCGGCTCTTCGGGTGATGAAGGTTGGTTGCGGCGTAGATAGGTGAAAGCATTAAGGCGATTTGAATCATCATGCTTGTCGTATGTTTTCAATTAGCACGGGCACAGCGATTTAACCGTAGTGTTTATCCGGTAATTAAACAAGCGTTGTTATGCCCTGGCATTTGCTATGGGCAATGCGTGGGTAAGCAATATCTTATGTAGAGTGGGTACAGTAGCAAGGAAGATGTGACTTCCGCTAAAACATAGTCTCCTCAATGCCGTATTTTTTAAGGATGAGTTTGAGTTGGCCCGATTTTTTTATTGCATTCAACCCTTCGTCAAAAGCCATTGCATAGGCTTTCGAATGTTTACCCACAAGGGAAAAGCCTATCCAGATGGGAGTAGCCTTGAGGCAACTTACTTGTTTGAATTGATTTGCTTGCGTCGTTTGTTGCAAGTGGTGGCTTACGACGCGGGCATCGTCCAGCACAACATCGACCCGACCTAGCGCGAGTTTTCGAAAGTGTTGTGTGAGATAGTTTTCGGTACTCAGAAAATCAATGGCACCACGACGGGTGCTTTCGTCGTGAATATAGTCATCGACTTCCTGATCATTGACAGTTTGCCCCTTCAATACGCTAAGGCGGACATGCCGGAGTGAAGATACATCTTTGTATACCCATTTCGACGAGGCCTGGGTATAGAAACACGGTTGGTAAAAGCCGATGGAATGGCTGGGAAAGATTAAATCCGGTGCGTCGCTTTTAGCGATACCCAACACAGCGTCCATTGCGCCGCTTTTTATCGTCGCCATCAGACGAAGCCAGGGCAGGCTGGTAAAGCTACTGTCCAGATCCTTTGCCAACAGCGCTGCAGCAGTGACTTCAACCAAAACGCCTGGGGCTGCCTTGTCCTCGCATATATAAGGGCACCAAGGGCTAATTGAGATTTTTACGGGTTCACCTGCGTCGGCTCGTGCCATCGATAGACACACCAAACCACCTAACGCACATAGCCGACTGGTAACGCATTGCATTTCAACTCCCTTGGAAAATGGAATTGCTTTGCTGTTGTTTATAGCTGGTCGCGTGGTGGAGGAGGAACCCAGCGAAACTGGAGGTGCTAATCAGACTGCGGTAGGGCGCTGCCATAGAGGCAGCATGCCAGTGGTGGGTCCCTATGAAAGGAGCAAAAAAGCCGATGCGTAAATAAATGCGGCATCGGCTTTTTAAATTACACACAGTCGTGACTGTAAGAGCCTGTCTATAGGCTCGCGAATTAAGGCTGTGGTGCGAAATAAAACAACAGGTTGTCTAGTGACATTTGTTTTTGTGGGCTACCAAGGTCGATGACTGCGTAATTGAAGGTGTCGCTCTCACTGCCTTGCTGTTTACTGGCGAGAGCTATGATGATATCCACTTTGCCGGTTTGATTGGCGCACCCTGGTTTGTTCTTCATAGGTAACGCATTAATCTTGTTTTCCAACTGCGTTGCAGTGGATAGGTCTTGGCCGCTATAGATCTCTGCCGGTAGTGTCGTTTCGCAGCTGTTGCTTGTACGGTTATAGGCAACCGCGCCGAGGCCAACCAAAGGTTTATTACTGTAAATGGTGAGATACCGTTCACCTTCCTCGCTGCGGCTTTGTTTAAGAAACTGCCGACCGAACAAGGGGGATCGGGTTTTAATGGGTAGCGATGGGGCCTGTGTAAGTTCGGGCGCCACGCCCATGTTCAGCTTGGGGTCGTTGCTGAAGGCCAGTTTTATTGTTCCTTGCTCCAGCATTAAAACGCCATCTACCCACTTTGCCTTGGCGTCCGGCTTTTCGAAGTCGACTTCTACCATAGTTGGCTTTGACTTGATGTTTGTAGTAGACATAAACGTCAGGAGTGTCCGAGTAGCATCCCATCTTGCTGCCGCGTCTTGGTAATAGGCTGCTTTGCCGGCGTGGGCTAGCGGGGCAATGCATAACGAAAGGGCGGTGATGAATGTCTTTAAGTGGCGCATGGATTTCCTCAGCCGTGTGTGTGCTTCATGACCTGGATTGACATGTTGCAGCAAATGGCACTGTGGCACAGGTTTACGCGACTATTCACCCGGCAACTAAGGGTTGATTTATTGGTGTCCGCCCCCAACTGATAGAAATGGACAAAGAAGACGGACGCAAGCTGTCGCGGCAAGAACAGCACGAAAGGCGCAAGCAAGCTGTGAGGCTG
>NZ_PDZH01000005.1 GCF_002735695.1 Chitinimonas sp. BJB300 | reverse complement strand
CCAAATCGACGCCAACTCGAATACTCTTCATGGTGGACTCCTCTTTACCGTTGACTGGTGGTCGGAACTACCAGTCTGGCACCTAGATGCCGCTTAGGTGAGGAGGGGTCCATCCCATTGCTTACGGCGCTATGGCGTGAATGGCATATCGATAGTGCATTGCAACAAGCCTATTATGCCCAAGGCGCCGTCATCGGCGGCATCAGTGCTGGAATGATCTGTTGGTTTGAGTACGGTCTAAGCGACTCGATTCCCGGCCCACTAGGCCCCATTCAGGGGCTGGGCTGGCTACCCGGAGGGGCATGCCCCCACTTCGATGGCGAAGCGGAGCGCAGACCCAGCCTTCACCAAAGTATCGCTAACGGTGCAATGCCGGCTACATGGGCGGCAGATGACGGCGCTGCACTGCACTTCATCGATGGGAAACTGCATAAAGCCATTGCATCGCGCCAGGAAGCAAAGGCTTGGCGGGTGGAAAGTGATGCAAATAAGCAAATAATCGAAACCGCCATTGAATGCCAATACCTGGGCCAGCCGAATAGCTGAGCACCTGAATAAGCCCGCTGCGCATCGGCAATACAACATTAAATAAGCCCAACGCCATGGGCAGAAAATCAAAAAGCCAGCTGAATATGCTGGCTTTTTGATTTTTTAATGCTGGCGCGCCCGCCTGGGATCGAACCAGGGACCTTCAGCTTCGGAAACTGACACTCTATCCAACTGAGCTACGGACGCGTCTTTAGAGGCGCGCAAGAATAGCCGATTTGGTCTCGCACGTCCAGCCGGCAACGCTGTAGATTGGTTGCCTGCCTAATCCCCGCTATAATCGCGGGGTTTTTCCGTACTGGTTTTTACCGTAGCGCATAAAAAAGGATCGCAGCATGAGCGAAGCGCAAGCCGAATCCCGGATGTCGGCAAAGGGTCTGATCGGCATTATTCTTGCCGCAATCATCGGTATCCCCGTATTTATCTACCTTGTCATCAAGGTCGCCACTGGAGGTATGCTCCTTGATGCAGGTAGCCCGACAATGACCAATGAGGCGGTCATTGCACGGGTACAACCGGTTGGCTTTGCCAAACTTGACGAATCCGGCCCGCCGGGTAGTCGCAATGGCAAAGCAGTGTATGAAAGCGTTTGTCTCTCTTGTCACGGAACTGGCTTGGCAGGGGCACCCAAGTTTTCCGACGCCGGGGCTTGGGGGCCACGCATCAGTCAGGGCTTCGCCAAGTTGGTTGAACACGCGGTCAAGGGCTTCAACGCTATGCCTGCCAAGGGTGGCGCTGCTGACCTGACTGACGACGAAGTAGCCCGAGCAGTTGCCTATATGGGCAACGCAAGCGGTGGTAAGTTCACTGAGCCCGCTATTGCAGGCGCGGCAGTAGCCGGTGGGAAAATCGACCCTGCCGTCAAAGGCAAAGAAATTTATGACTCCGTGTGTATGGCTTGCCATACCAGCGGCTTGGCCGGCGCACCAAAATTTGGTGACAAAGCAGACTGGGCATCCCGCCTGAAAGATGGTGTTGATGCCGCCATCAAGATTGGCATCGCAGGTAAAGGCGCAATGCCTCCAAAAGGTGGTTACCAAGGCTCTGACGAAGAATTCCACGCTGCTGCGGAATACTTGATCAACGCTGCCAAGTAAGTCGTCCTATCTAGGAACAAAAACGGTGCACCATCCAGTGCACCGTTTTTGTTTTGATACTCACAAAGTACTTGCCTGTACTGCTTAGAATCTGTTCAAAGTCTCGCGAGCTAGGGCAAGACAAGGCGAAAACAACCGAGGAAGCGGAGTTTACGATTGGTAAATGAGCATTCCAGGGTGCTTTCAACGCTGTATTGCTGACGCACAGCAGACTTTGAACAAGTTCTTACGCTACAACAGGAAAAGGTTCGAAACGCCCACCTAATGCCGCCATGCCATCACTCTGCCAACAGTAGCGACAAGCACTGGCATAAAGCTGACGGAAGTCCACGCCAAAGCGCAGATTACCGCCATCCAGAGCGTTGAAATCCGGGCGTTTTCCATACAAACCGCCGCGTACTGCGCCACCCAAGACAAAATGGGCGTTTGCAGTGCCGTGGTCAGTACCGGCAGACCGGTTTTCCTGCGGCCTGCGTCCAAACTCAGCATAGCTCAGCACCAACGTATCATTCCATCGTCCCAATTCGGTTAAAGCCATTTGCAGGGCAACAAAACCATCAGCCAACTCACCCAATAGCCGATCTTGCTGATTACGCTGATTTATATGGGTGTCGAAGCTACCCAGCGTCAAACGGAACACGCCGATATTACGGTTCGCTGCCAGCGCTTCCATCGCCGTCTTTACTGTCTTGCCAAACCCATGGTCAGGAAAAGTGGTATTCAAGTTACCGGTAGCCGCCAAACCACGCGCCGCAATGCGTATATCGTCTTCCACCTTCAGCAGGTGCAGCAATGCGGCATTTTTTGTCGCACCGGCTTTGTCGTCCGCTAGCTTGGCTTGCCGCACGAAAGCATCCTGGCTTTGCAATACCAATGCCCTTGCGCCTCCATCAAGCGGGCCAAGATCTTGGCTCCCCACAGCGATGCCATCCGTCACAAAGCCTGCCGGTAGTGGTTTGGCTGCAAATTGACGACTCAACCAACCTGTCTGCAACACCGTATCGCTATTTGAAGCGGTATCCCATATCTCGATAGAGCGAAAATGCGATAAGTTGGGCTGGGGGTAGCCCACACCCTGCACGATAGCCAACTGCTTGGCTTGCCAAATTGGCATGAGGGCCTGCATGGCGGGGTTCAAACCGCTGCGCTCATCCAATTGCAATACCTGGTCACGAGCAATGGCAATCTTGGGGCGCAAATCGTAATAGGCCGAGTCTGCGTAAGGAGCGATAGTATTGAGGCCATCATTCCCGCCTTTGAGCTCAACCAGTATCAACAGCCTGGGATTACCAGGGACTACGGTTGCCCAAGCAACAGTAGAATTAAGATGGCCCAACGCAGCCAAGCTGCCTATTTGGAGGAAAGCGCGTCGATTCATCGTAGGCCTCCTTACTTCAACTGGTACAAGGGGTTCATGACCAGCTGGCCAATCATTTCCAGGGGCGTGCCCTCCGGTAGCCTCTCCGGTACCAGAGGCAGCAGCAGCGAGCTGGCCCGGCTGATACCACCCGTGTCGCCAAGCCAGCGATCCAGATACAGGCCATAGCCCACTTTGTTACCAACACGTAAAGAGGCTTTTTCTACTTTGCTGGCCTGCGCCATGGCAGGCATATCGATATCCGCCACACGGAATACCCTCGCCAGCATTTGCTTGCGGGTCAACAGGGTCTGGCTATTGATCCAATCTGTATACCCGGGCCAGCCCTTCACATTGGGCGGATTGAATAGGTCCTGCCCCAGGTTTCGGTTCACCGCCAGCAAGGGTCGCATGTCAGGCGGCGTAATCCCAAATTGTCGGAAAGTACCCACGGTCAATTCCACAGGGGACTTTACCAACACACCACGATATTGCGCCGCATAAAAGGCATCTGAACTCAACATGGCCTGAAGCAGCGGCTTGATCTCATAGCGCTGGTCACGAAACAGCTTTGCCCAGCGCTTGACCTCTACAACATCAGGTTGGGGGGAAATAAACTCTTTCCACAACTTGGTGATGACGAACTCGGCGGTTTCCGGCTTGTTCAACAGCAGGTCCAAGAAAGCATCGGGGTCATAGTTACCGCGCTGCCCAAAAATCGTCTTTTCACCAAAGTCATGCAAAGCGGGGCGAAAGCGATACTCGCCACTTGGGCGCTCCAGGCTCATGCCGGTAAGCGCACGTGCTGCCTCACGGATGTCCTGCTCGCTGTAATGCCCCTCGCCAAGGGTGAACAACTCCATCACCTCCCTGGCGAAATTCTCATTTGGCTCACCCCGGCGGTTTTGGACGCCATCGAGATAAACCAGCATGGCCGGGTCTTTGGCTACGGCATGCAACAATCGCCCAAAATTACCCAGCGCTTCTTGCCGCAACAGTACATTCTGCCGATACATCAACTGCGGCATCCTGACCTTCTGTATGGCCGACACAAAGTGATTGTGCCAAAACAAGGTCATGTGTTCGGTTAACGGTGAAGGTGTCGCCAATAATTCGTCATACCACCACGCGCGCAATGCAATACCGCGCTCTCGCAGTCGGGCACGAAAAGCGGCTTTCTCTTCATCACCCGACATCTGGGCACGCCGCTCGGGCAGGGGTTCATCTACCCAAGCAGGCGGTGGCGTAATGGCTTTGGTACGTACCTCACTCAATAACCGCGCCACAGCCGCCTGCCGGTCCAGGCGCGCATACTGGGTTACCTCATCCATCGTCGCGGCAAAACCGGTGCGGGACAGCAAATGCCGGGCGTCTATCTCGCCAATCGGCGCAGCCGTTGCAGCCAACAAGCTACCAACCAGAAACAGAGGAAGCAGTCGGATCATGATCAAGACACCGGTTAGCGGATGTTGAAGACTAGCTACATCCTGTATTGGTTGACCAGCGTAAGATTTGACTTTGATGTGCAATTTACATTTGCAAACAAAGGCTAAAGGCGTATCGAACTGTCCGGCCAAGCTGGCCCCAAACGCCGCGTAGTCAATGCCCGGCCAGCATACAGCGGCTAGTCAACGTAAGGCGCAAGATACGGTGTGCCAGTGCATAGCAATCTCATAACGCGGTGTTACAATCCGCCCCCGTTAGCAAAAAGGCGAGAATAATCATGGCCCTGATGATTACCGATGAATGTATCAACTGCGATGTATGCGAGCCAGAGTGCCCGAATCACGCCATTTCGCAGGGCGCGGAAATCTATGAGATCAACCCTGACCTGTGTACGGAATGTGTCGGCCATTTTGATGAACCACAATGCCAACAGGTGTGCCCGGTTGACTGCATTCCGCTCGACCCGGATCGCAAGGAAACCCAAGAAGCGCTGATGGACAAGTACCAGATCATTATCGCGAAAGCCTGAAAGCCTGCATCGGCTAAGAACCTGTCTAAAGTCTCGCGAGCTAAGGCAAGACAAGGCGAAAACAGCCGAGGAAGCGGAGTTTACAAGTGGTAAATGAGCATTCCGAGGGTGTTTTCAACGCCATATTGCCGACGCGCAGCAGACTTTAGACAAGTTCTAACAGCCCAATGCCTGGGTAAACCAGCGAATGCATCGGCCAGCAAAAGCAATAAGCTCTGTACCCGAACAGCCCGCTTCCATGCGGGCTTTCTCATGGCCGTTTCTGGCTCACCACTTGCTTTCTTCTTACCCATACCGTCGGGAGAAAGCCATGAACAACAGCAGACTCAGTCCGAGCAACCAAATGACAAACCCGCAACGGGCAAAACAGGAGGTGTGGATACCATCAAAATAAGCACATGAGCTTTCACCTGATGGATTGATGTGCCAATTGGATTAACCTACCAATCGGACCGTCTCCAATGCATTTACCCCCCATAGAGCCAATAGCCGATCCAACCAGCTTGCCACCGCCCCCCGAAGCCCACGCAGACGAGCCAACAGCGCAAGGCTTTGAAGCTTGGTTTGCGCAGGCGCTCAACGACAAGGCTTCGCCTGCCCCAGCCTTGTTGCATGGACCCGCTGATTTCGGCTTATGGGGCGTATCACCCGATGTCAGTGGTCGGCTTGATCTGGAAGAAGTAGCCAACAACCTGCGCGCCACTCTGCCCGCGTTTGCCAGCAATCTCGGCAAGGTTTGCCGGGCTGGCGGCATCAGTTTTCCGCCCCAACTTCGGCTGGAAGGCAGCGTCGAAATCCAGCCCACACTGCCATCTGACGCACGTAGCAGTGCAGTCCAACAGATGCTTGACGATTGGCCAGGCTTGGCGCGGCAGTTCCGCCGGTTGATGGCGGGTTTCAGTTTTACCCGCTGCAGCGATGCCTTGCGTGCCTATCAACGTGCAATCGGCCGGTTGGGGCCCAATCACTTGGCCACAACACTGGGGCAGCAAGACCCAAATCATGCTTCACCGCCACTATCCCTTCTGTTCGATGGCCTGTATGCCTGGCCCGAGGAAGCGCAAGGCGAACGTTGGCGGCCTTTGGCTGGCCTCGAACAATTAAGCCGGGAAATACTGGAACATAACGCTATCCAACCGGGTACTTCCTGGGAACAGCCCCTTCCAATTGAACAGGCATTCGACCAAGCCAATGTGCGTTTACGCACTGCTCACCAGCGCTGAAAACAACCGTCTCTAATTTCCCACCATTTCACCCAGGCACTGCTGGCAATCGTTTTACGGGTCGCGATTGGCTCGGCTTTGCTAAACTTGCGCCACTTCTGCAGTCATCCCTATCGGAACCCCACATGGCCCAATACGTAATGTCCATGCTCCGCGTGAGCAAGGTCGTGCCGCCCAAGCGGCAAATCATCAAAGACATCTCGCTCAGCTTCTTCCCCGGTGCCAAAATCGGCCTCCTTGGCCTCAACGGTTCAGGTAAATCCACCGTGCTGAAGATCATGGCGGGTGTCGACAAAGAATTCGAAGGTGAAGTACAGCATCTGGCCGGCATCAAGGTGGGTTATTTAGCACAGGAACCCGCGCTGAACCCAGATAACACGGTACGCACCGAAGTCGAATCGGGCATGGTTGAAATCTTCGAAGCCAAGCAAAAGTTGGAAGAAGTCTACGCAGCCTACGCCGAGCCAGATGCCGACTTCGACAAGCTGGCCGAAGAACAAGCCCGCTGTGAAGCCATTCTTTCCACAGCCGGGCAAGACCTCGAAACCCAGATGGAAATCGCCGCCGACGCACTGCGACTACCGCCCTGGGATGCCAATGTCGGTGTATTGTCAGGTGGTGAAAAACGCCGTGTGGCGCTGTGCAAGCTCTTGATGAGCAAGCCGGACATGCTACTGCTGGACGAACCTACCAACCACTTGGATGCAGAATCGGTGGACTGGTTGGAACAGTTTCTGGTGCGCTTCCCCGGCACCGTGGTGGCCGTTACCCATGATCGCTACTTCCTCGACAACGCCGCCGAATGGATTCTGGAGCTGGATCGTGGCCACGGTATCCCGTGGAAGGGCAACTATTCCAGCTGGCTGGAACAGAAAGAAGCGCGCCTCAAGCAGGAAGAATCAAGCGAGTCAGCCCGCCAGAAAGCCCTGAACAAGGAACTGGAATGGGTACGCCAAAGCCCCAAGGCCCGCCAAGCCAAGTCCAAGGCGCGTATCGCCCGCTTCGAGGAACTGAACTCGCAAGAGCAGCAAAAACGTAATGAAACGATGGAGATCTTCATCCCCATCGCCGAGCGGCTGGGAAATGAAGTCATCGAATTCACAAACGTCAGCAAAGCATTTGGCGACCGTTTGCTTATCGACGACCTAAGCTTCAAGGTGCCGCCAGGCGCCATCGTCGGCATCATCGGCCCCAACGGCGCGGGTAAATCGACGCTGTTCCGCATGATCGCCGGCCAGGATGTACCCGATACCGGCACGGTAAAGATCGGTAACACGGTGAAGATGGCCTATGTGGACCAGAGCCGTGGCGCGCTCAACGGTGACAAAACGGTATTCGACGAAATCGCCGAAGGCCGCGATATCTTGCAAGTGGGCCGTTACGAAACCCCGAGCCGTGCCTATATTGGCCGTTTCAACTTCAAAGGCGGCGATCAGCAGAAGATGGTCGGCACCTTATCGGGCGGCGAACGCGGTCGTTTGCACTTGGCCAAGACCCTGATTGCTGGCGGCAATGTATTGCTGCTGGATGAACCGTCCAACGACCTCGACGTGGAAACCCTGCGCGCACTGGAAGACGCTCTGCTGGAATTCGCCGGCTGCGTCATGGTGATCTCGCATGATCGCTGGTTCCTCGACCGGATCGCCACCCACATCCTCGCCTGCGAAGGTGATTCGAAGTGGACCCTCTTCGACGGTAATTATCAGGAATACGAAGCCGACAAGAAGAAGCGCCTTGGCGAAGAAGGCGCGAAGCCTAAGCGGATTCGCTACAAACCCATCACGCGATAAAACGGTACGAGGGGTAGCCCCCCGTTTACTGCCTACCTATCGTTTCACCACAATTCGCAACCACTATGTCTTTACGTGGTTGCGGATTTATTTCGTCCAAAAACATTAGAAAGAACTAATTTTGAAGAGCCTGTTGTCTACTTCTGCCGCACTCCTGCTTTTATTACTTACCGGTTGTGCCGCTACTGGCCCCAAGATGGCTGAAATCAAAGACCAAATCCCCACATTGGAAAGCGACAAAGGTCGGATTTATTTTTACCGTGAAAATTCATTGCTAAGTGAAAAGCTTCCTCCTTTTATTTATTTAAATAATCAGGCTATTGGCACTTCAATTCCGGGCAGCTTTTTCTTTGTCGATTGCCCACCAGGACTGTACGAGGTGAAAGCCATTAACAGAGTGACCATAATGTCTAGATTGCCTCACCAAATAACCGGGCAAACTCACTTAAATATTTTTCCTGGCAAAAAATACTATGTAAACACCAGCGCATCTTATGAGCTTATAGGGAATAAAGTGACTCCTTCTCTCATAGATGAAGCTGAAGCCATGCCTCAACTGGCAAAACTGCGCTATACAGGCCCACTCAACTTCCTCCAGCCCAATACGGTTAGAGCATCTGCACGTCCGGCATTATCAGACGTACCTCCCTCGACCATAGCTTCAAAGACTATTTCATCGCCCGTTCCGTCGAAACTGCCTACCGCAACACAACAAGATTCGACCTCATTCATGGCATTGAAACAAGGCACTTGGTCTTACCACACTGAAAAATTTGCTGTAGCACAAGGTTGCAACAGCAAAAATTCGGGTGCCTGGGTCGTGGGCAAGGAAGAGTTTGGCGATATCTATCAAGTAAATTGCGCAGATGGCAATGCGCTACTCGTCGCTTGTGATCGGGCCCAATGTAGCGTTAAGTAAGCAACCGCTCAGGGCTGACAAAGCAAAGCATCGTGCAGCTAGAGAGGGGCTGCTTCTGGGCGCGGTTTGACTCTGAAGTAGCCCTGTGCCCTTCCGCCATTGATGTGCACGACCGGTTTTACGCTTTCAACCCCGTTTCAACGGGGTTTTCTCTTTAATCGATCTCTTAATCTATATTCACAGTCAGCTGCCCGAATAAGAGCAATATGCCCCATTCACAACTGCCCGGTTTATTAAAAAGGCTGGCTTCATTAACCGCCGTACGGGATACCGAGCTGCTGGAACTCAGTCTGCTCCGCACCCTGCTACCTATGTTGGGCGTATCAAACTGCCTGCTGTACCGAGTTAATGAACGCCACGAATTCCTGCGCGCCATTCAGTTTGGGCGTGAAGTCAGTGCAGATGGCAAAAGCCGCACCCAGCTGTCGGAAAGCATAGAAGACAGCAGCAACACGGCAACAGTGCCCGACCCATTGCAAGCGATGATAGAAACCATACGCGAAACACTACAGCCAGCATTCCAATCCACTGGCGACAGCATTACCCACGTCTACCCGTTATTCAGCAAACATGCGATTACCGGCTACCTAGTTTTTGAATCGGCCCATAAGCTAGATGAATCAGAAGACCTACTAGTGCGCGGTATCTTGTCGGTTTACCGCAATTTCGCCACCTTGTTGGATGAAAGCCAACGCGACAAGCTGACCGGGTTGTTGAACCGTCACTCACTCGATCAGAGCCTCGATAAGATCATGATCAGCCTCAGTGCTGCTGAAACAGCCAAGGCAAATGCCCAGGCTGCCGACACACCGGAAGGCGAAGAAAAACGTAATCAGAAGCAACCACCCACTTATTGGCTGGCCATGATCGATATTGATCATTTCAAACGTATCAACGATACGTTTGGCCATACGATAGGCGATGAGGTATTACTGCTGATCGCTAGGCTGATGCAGCAGACACTGCGCAATGGCGACCTGCTGTATCGCTACGGTGGTGAGGAGTTCATCGCCATCAGCGCAACCCATGATGCCGCTGCTATTCACCAACAACTTGAAAGACTGCGGCAAACAATAGAAACCAGCAACTTTTCCCAGGTAGGACGCTTCACCGTCAGCATCGGCTATGCCCGACTGGATGGACACTATTCCGCACGCGAAATCATCAGCAGAGCCGACCAAACCTTGTACGAAGCCAAGCGCGCCGGGAGAAACAAGGTACTAAGCCACGCAGCCCTGTTGGCTGCCGGTGTGCTTAAAGAACCTACCTATGGCAGTATCGAACTCTTCTAAGAACCTGTCTAAAGTCTCGAGAGCTAGGACAAGACAAGGTGAAAGCAACCGAGGAAGCGGAGTTTACGCGTGGTTAATGAGCATTCCGAGGGTGTTTTCAACGCCGTGTTGCAGACGCACAGCAGACTTTAGACAGGTTCTAAAGCACCCATTGCTCCAAGGTTGCTACCAAGCCAACTGGCGTTGGCTACTGAAACTGCGCAAAGTACCACTGAATGGATCCAGAAATTCAATCCGGCGCGCCAGTAGCTGTAAAGGTTGGCTAAAGTCATCGCCCTTCTCAGTTTGCAGGGTTGGGTACCAGGGGTCGTTTTGGATGGGGATGCCCAACGCCGTCAGGTGCGCGCGCAACTGGTGCTTTTTGCCTGTGTGCGGTTCCAATTGATAACGCGCCCAGTCACCACGCCGCTCCATCAGTGAAATGCGCGTTTCGCTGTTAGGCTCGCCAGCGACTTCCTGCATGGTGAAAAACCCCTCGCCTTCCTCCAACCGACTGCGATGTACCAAGGGTAAATCCAACCCGGCACGATACGGTGCAATAGCCTCGTAGGTCTTCTGCACTGCCCGGGCCTCAAACAGCTTTTGGTAGGCGCCACGGCTGGGAGCATGCAGACAGAACATCACCACGCCAGCGGTTTCACGGTCGAGTCGATGGCAGGGTGTCAGATCGGGTAGATCGAGCTTGAGTCGCAGCCGCGTAAGCAGCGTTTCTTTAAGGTGGCGCCCCGCCGGAATAATGGAAAGAAAATGCGGCTTATCCACCACCAGCAAACGCTCGTCCCGGTGCAGCACCACCTCTTCAAACGGCACGGGTGTTTCCTCGCGTACCTCACGGTAATACCAGATACGGCTGCCGGGCTGGAATGGGCTCTGCGCCGCCAAACGCTGCCCGGTTTCATCCACTAGCTCTCCACGTTCCAAGCGCCCACGCAGTATGGATTCGTCCATATGCGGAAAGCGCTGAACCAAAAATGTGATCAAGTCAGGCCAGGATTCGCGCGGCAGCCAAAGAAAGCTGGGAGCCACACCATCGCGGTTGGGAAGAGGGGGCGGACGACGGGGCATGGTAGATAACAAGCGTTGGATGGGCACAGAAGCTTACACATATCGCCCAGCCTCCAGTTAAAACAACCAAAACAATACCGAGTGCAACATCTACGCACCTAAACACCATGCCTTGGCGTTACCAAGGGTGACGGGATGACGACAAAGCTATGATGCCTTCGACTGTGCAGCCCTTACGTGGCCTACCCCAATGCGGTTCACACAATCCCCATTCAAACAATAAAAAGGAAATGCTATGCATCCGCAGCACCCCGTTATCCCCATTTGTTCCACCTTACTGTTAACCGCCATTGGTTGCTGCAGCTTTGGCAATAACGCCACAGCCCTAAAGTACGACCTCTCCATCACGCGCACGAGCTACGGCGTACCGCATATCGAGGCCAGCACCATCGGTGGTGCAGCCTACGGGGTGGCCTATGCCTACGCCCAGGACAATCTCTGCCTGTTGGCTGACCAGTTGCTTACGGTAAGAGGCGAGCGCTCCAAATACCTTGGCCCGGACCTCCCCATACAACCAGGATCCACCATCACCAACCTGGACAACGATTTCTTCTTCCACCATGTTTTGGATGAGGCAAGCCTGACAGCCATCTATGCCAATCTATCTGACCCTGCACAGCAAATGCTCGATGGTTATGTAGCCGGCTATAACCGCTTTTTGCGTGACCGCACCAGTGCGGTAGCAACAAGCTGCGACAACGCCGCCTGGGTAAAGCCGATGTCGCGCCTCGACATGTATCGGCTGATGTCTGATAAAGCCATTTTGTCGGGCCTAAGTAACTACGTCACCGCCATTGCCCAAGCCGCTCCGCCTACCGCAGCGCCCCTCTCCAAAGCCAAGATGGCGTTAAGCCCTGCAGCAACGGCGAACCTGTTCGATCGCGCCCTCAATTCAGGGCCACAACTGGGTAGCAACGCCTATGGCTTGGGTAGCGATGCCACCGAGAACGGCAGCGGCTTGCTACTAGGCAACCCACACTTTCCTTGGTCCACCACCAATCGCTTTTATCAGATGCACCTGACCGTACCCGGCCAATTCGATGTCATGGGGGCATCGTTGGGCGGCTTCCCACTGGTGAACATCGGCTTCAACAAAGACATTGCCTGGAGCCACACCGTCTCTACCGGCCGCCGCTTCACCTTGTTTGAACTGACGCTGCAAAATGGAACCAACTATGTGTTCGACGGCGTAGTCAAACCATTGCTGCAAAAGACGGTCAGCGTGGAAGTACTACGGCCCGATGGCAGCCTGGAAACGCGCACCCGACAGCTATATGCGTCACACCATGGCCCCATATTGGTTGCACCGGGCCTGGGCTGGACGAACACCAAAGCCTTTGCCATTAAGGACGTCAATCTTGAGAACAGCCGCCTGATCGAACAATGGCTACGCATGTCGCAGGCGAAATCGGTGGATGACATCAAGCAAGCATTGCTCGGCATCAATGGTTTGCCCTGGGTCAACACCATCGCGGCAGATCGTAACGGGAAAGCTCTGTATGCCGATATCTCGGCAACGCCCTATGTAACCAAAACCAAGCTAGCGAGCTGCGCTACCTCGCCCCTTGCTCAGGCGTTTTTATCCAAACGACTATTTGTGCTCGATGGCAGTACGCGCAACTGCGAATGGGATGTAGACCCCAACACAAACCGCCCAAACTACCCAGCAGGGCAGATGCCCGCAATGATCCGCAATGACTATGTAGCAAACAGCAATGAAAGCGCCTGGCTGGCCAACCCCAACCAGCTCAACGACAATCTACCCCTCATCATTGGGGACAGCACCAAGGAACAATCACATCGCACCCGCATGGCTTTCACGCAGATTACCGACCGATTGACTGGTAACGACGGTAAGGTCGGCAATCGATTCAACCTGGGTAATCTTGAAGAAGTCTTTTTTGATGCACGCAGTTACTCGGCCGAATTGCTAACGGATAGTCTTGTCAACCTGTGCCGCGCCAATCCTATTTCCACCGCCACCAGCGGTAACAGCGTCAACCTCACCGAAGCATGCAATACCTTGGCGGCCTGGAGCAAACGCATGAATTTCGATGCGGTAGGGGTACCTGTATTTCGTGAGTTCTGGCGCAGCGCGCGCAACCTGCCAAATCTATGGACAACGCCTTTCGCCCCAGCAGATCCAATTCGTACACCACGCGGTCTCAACAGCACAGATGCTACTGTCAGTACTGCACTACTGCGCATGTTGGCAGACAGTGTAGAAAAACTGGCTGCCAACAACATCGCCCTATCGGCCCCCCTGCGAAGCATCCAGTATGTTGGCGCTGCTTCGCTCAAGCTTCCCCTTGATGGCGGCGATGAGTTTGAAGGCACCTTCAACAAAATGACACCCGCAGCAGGCCTTACTCCAGTCGGCTACACACCCATCGTTTACGGCAGCAGCTATATTCAGGCGGTTACCTTCGACGGCAATGGACCAGTCGCCCGCGGCATTCTCACCTACTCTCAATCTACCAATCCCGCATCGCCCTACTACAGCGACCAAACCGCGGTCTACAGCAGCGGGCGATGGGTGACATTGCCTTTCAAGGCGGCAGATATTGCGGCCGCCACGATAGGCAGCAAAATCTCGCTGCGCGAATAAGCGCATTTAAAAGCGCCCTGCTTTCGTAAACGCAAGCAGGGCGCTTTTTACATCTTTTACCTGGCTTGGCCCCTGTACTTACGATGCAGGTGCAAGCCTTACGCGAAAATGGCGGAGGGGTGTCGGTGAACTATCAGCTTCCACTTGCCCTGTTGCAATCAAATGCTGCAGACGAGAACTCAAGAAGACATCGCTCAGCCCATTCCGAGGGTCGCAGTGCCCCATAGCATCGCCAACCACCCGCACAGCGACACGCCATTCCCTCGCACAAGCATCCAGCAATAACTGGTCATGGACAGACGTATCCCGGAATACCAGTTCACCCTCGTCGTTACACTCGCGTAATTGCACTGGTCGTGCTGCAATCGACTGAAACTCCTGCGCCCAATCGTCAACAACCATTCGGGACAACGCCGCTGCATGGGGTAAAAAAGCTGCCAACCCACTTGCCTCATGCACCGCCACTGCGTGATACCCATCCCGTGGTGGGACCGGCACATGCACCAATGGCACTTGGCATCCACCCAGCCAATGACACGCCATACGCAGGAACACATAGTCCGAGCCGCTGCCACTCGCCCAGATCAGCAAGCGTGTCGGTTTATCCTGCTCAAGCCGCTGCCTTAGCGCTCGCCACACAGCAAAGCTGTCATCGGGATCACTCCCCATCTCGCCAAATGCCGGGTACCACACTTGCCCAATCTCCTCTCCGTAGCATTCTTGCTGGAGGGCATGCCAAAAACGCATTCGTTCATGGCCATCGTCAAGCGGTCCAAGGTCGAAGGAATCCCCCACGCAAAACACGGTGCCTGTTATGAGACGCCGCTTGATCGCTTGTTGAAGCCCCCCAGCAGCACTGGGCGATGTAACCAAATGCAAATCCATAATGCGTTCCTAACCAACCAACTTTGTCGACATCACATTAACCGCCTTTCAACTTCACCCACCACGCATCAAAGGCTTTTTGCACATTGCTGTCCCATGCAGTGAGCTGGCGCAAACTCTTAGCTGCAGCAGGAGATGGAAAAATAGCCTGGCTGCTACGTAACTCTTGCCGTACATAAGATTTGGCAGCCTCGTTAGGGTTGCCCGATCCGATTTCGTTCGTCAGCGCTGCCGAGTTTTTGCCGTCGAGCATGAAGTTGATGAACTGATGAGCCAGTTCCTGGTTCGCCGACTTGCGGTGGATCACCAGATTGTCCACACCCAATACGTTACCTTCCTGCTGATAACGGTATTCGATCTTGATATGGCGTCGCGCTGCCTTGGGGTTGGACTGAGCAATGAAGAAATCACTGGAGAAGCCCAACGCAATCCAGATATTGCCCAACGCGAGCTCTTCGCCAAAGGTCTGGTTGGCCAAAGGGCTGCTGAAGCTCATACCAGCCCAATAAGGCTTGGCCAACTCAATGCTGGCTTTGGCGGCGGTAAGCTCTGCAGGATCAGTACTGTTCGGTGAAAAACCGTTGTAAACCAGCGCCGCAGCAATTACCTCACGCGAATCGTTGATGACGAATACCCTGCCCATCAACTTTGCAAGGGATTCCGGATCAAACAGCGCTTTGTAGCTACTGGTATCGATCCCCAGCTCACGCATCTTGTCTACGTTGTAACCAAGCAAAGTCGACGTAAACGCATAAGGTACGCTGTAGCGATTGTTCGGGTCGTAGGCTGGATTGGCGAAGGCTTTCGCTACATTATTCATGCGGGTGATCTTGCTGCGATCCAGCGGCTGCAATAATCCCTTTTTCGCCAGGGAGGCAACGGCGTAATTCGATGGCACCATCACATCGAAAACCTTGCCCTTTTCAGCAACATTCTCCAGCATCTCGTCCATGGTGCCGTAGGTGGTTTGAACCACTCGACAGCTACACTGAGCTTCGAAACGCTTGATTGCTTCCTGGGACAAATAATCCCCCCAGTTATAGAGTTGCAGATCAGCAGCAAAGCAAGGGGTAAGCACAGCTGCCAACAGAACCATAGCCAAACCTCGGCGTGCAAAGAAACGCATATCAACTCCTGGTTATTATGATCACAAAGGTAAGACTATCCTGCCCTGCCACTTGGCTTTCCTCATAAAGCCGCAAAGGCTTACCCAGAGCCATGCCTGGGGCTGAGAAAGGGTCTAGCAGACGCGATGCACGTCCCCAATGTCAACAGCATCCGATAGGGCCGTGGCTATTCGCCAACATGCCTTTGCCATTTTCCCTATACCCAGCAAGACATGACAACGCTTGGAACCTGTTTCAAGTCTCGCGAACCAGGGCAAGACACGGCGAAAGCAATTGAGAAAGCAGCGTTTACAGGTAGTGAATGAGCATTCCGATGGTGTCTTCAACGCCGTATTGCTGACGCCTGCTCGTGACAGTTCTTGAACAGATTCTTAGAATAGGGGCCTATCAAGAAGGATTTCGCATGATCAGCCCGCAAGCCAAGAACCCCAGCCATGGCGTCACGCTGGAAAAGATGCTCACCACGTTGGTAGAGTTTTATGGCTGGAAGGAATTGGGCCAACGCATCGAGATTCGCTGCTTCCAAGCCGACCCGACCATCAAGTCCAGCCTGACATTTCTGCGTCGCACGCCATGGGCCCGCGAGAAAGTGGAGGGCTTGTATGGAAAATGCCTGCGCGATATGGCCAAGCAAGCCAAGAACAAACCCGATGATGTAACCAATTAAGTACGTCCAGCCTTAGAAGCTGTCCAAAGTCTGCTGCGCATCGGCAATACAGCATTGAAAACATCCTCGGAGTGCTCATTTACCACTTTTTAACTCTGCTTTCCCGGCTGTTTTCGCCTTATCTTGCCCTAGCTCGCGAGGCTGTAGACAGGTGCTTAGGTTGGATAGCTGCCCGGCAGCAATATCCCACGATCCACCTTGCGAATGTCGGTGCGGCCGCAAAATGCCATGCTCAAATCCAGCTCACGCGCGATGACTTCGAGGGTGTGTGTTACACCGGCTTCCCCCATTGCGCCCAGGCCATATAGGAAGGCACGACCTATCATCGTGCCTTTCGCCCCCAGCGCCATGGCTTTGAGCACATCCTGACCAGACCGAATACCGCTATCGAGCCATACCTCGACATCCTTACCGACCGCGTTAACAATCGCAGGCAATGCGCTGATGCTTGATGGGGCGCCATCAAGTTGTCTGCCGCCATGGTTCGAAACAATCAAAGCATCCACTCCGCAGCGGGCCGCCAGGCGGGCGTCTTCAACATCCATAATGCCTTTGAGAATAAGCTTGCCACCCCAACGCTGCTTGATCCACTCTACGTCGGCCCAACTCAGGCCAGGGTCGAACTGCTCGGCAGTCCAGACACTCAACGAGGACAAATCACCCACGCCTTTTGCATGGCCAACGATATTGCCGAAACCGTAACGCCGTGTACCCAGCATGCCCATGCACCAACGCGGCTTGGACATCAGGTTGAGGATGTTCCTCACGGTTGGTTTGGGCGGCGCGGAGAGCCCATTCTTAAGGTCTTTGTGCCGCTGCCCAAGTATCTGCAAATCCATCGTCAGCACCAAAGCGCTGCACCCAGCCGCACCAGCCCGTTCGATCAAGGCCTCGATAAAAGCACGGTCCCGCATCACATAGAGTTGAAACCAGAATGGCGCTGTTGTATGCGCCGCCACATCTTCCAGGGAACAGATACTCATGGTTGAAAGGGTGAAGGGCACGCCAAATTTCTCGGCTGCCTTTGCCGCCAATATCTCACCATCGGCATGTTGCATACCCGCTAACCCAGTAGGGGCCAGCGCCACTGGCATCGCGACATCCATGCCAACCATTTTTGTGCGTAAGTTGCGATTACGCATATCAACCGCCACCCGCTGGCGTAGTTTGATGGCCTGAAAGTCACCCTGATTCGCCCGATAGGTACTTTCTGTCCACGAGCCTGAATCGGCATAGTCATAGAACATGCGTGGCACACGTTTTTCGGCCAGGACGCGCAGGTCTTCTATACAGGTGATCATGGGCAGCTCCTTATTCAAAGGTAGGCCAGATTCTGCGGGCCCCAGGGGACAATCACAACCGAGGTAAATCCCCTAGGACAGTTGACTGGTACCGCCACCCATACGTCAGACAAACAAAAGGACGCCAAAGCGCCCTTTTGTTTGTACACAGCAAACTGTCAAACGTTTAACCGTTTTGTTGAATCCCTGCCACAACCCAACCTGCCTTGCCATCATTGTTACGGCTCAAGTGCCAAGTCTCGTCAAAGCGTTCAGCGCTGGCATCCTTGGACTCGCGAATCAAACCTTGGAAACGCACACTGGCGATATCGCGACGGCCTTCCTGCGCGTAATCAACCACTTCCGCATCAACTTGCACCACATCGGTATCGTTGGCGGCGCCTTTGCGTTCACCAAGTTGCAACTTGATTTCGGCAAACATCTCGGGCGAAGTGAACTCACGGATATCGTCAATGTCAGCTTTATCGTAAGCAGCCTGCAAACGCATGAAGTTCAGTTTGGCGACCCGGACAAAAGCATCCGCATCAAACCCAGCCGGGAACTGAGCCGGAGCGGGTGTGGTATTCACCGGCGCTGCGCTGAAGCTCGAATTCGGCGTATCGTTCACCGAACCATACGGCTGTTGCTGCTGCGAATGGAACTGGACGGGCTCGTTAACACCACCTGCAAGCTGCGCCTTAGGTGCAGCAGGCGTAGACCGCATGCGACGCATGATGAAACCGATAACTGCGAAAGCCGCCACCGCCAGCAAGGCCATCATGATGAAATTGGAAAAGCCTGCGCCCATACCGAGGTGCGAAAACAAGGCCGCCAGCCCCAAACCTGCAGCCAGGCCCGCGAGCGGGCCCATCCAGTTGCGCTTCGGCGTGGCAGGGGCCGCAGCCGGTTGGGCTTGGTTTGGCCGCTGCGGCGTAGCGTCACGCTGGGGTGCGCTGCGCTGCATACCGGAAGATTTACCACCGCCAAAACGCTTGGCTTCGGCATCCACGGCCATGAAGCTCACGCTCAGAAAGACTGCAAACAAGGTAAATAGAAGCTGTTTCATACCTGGATATCCCTTAATTTAATTAACTACTGACCGCATTCTAACGACGCGCGACTTGGTAAGACCACAAACTCACCTAGGAGTTTCTCCAGGCTTGATACTTATTTCGTAGGCGACAAGCCAGCCCGTCTGCGATACAAAACACAGTGCGCACGTCTCAGGAGAAATATATTGTCTCGCTTACTCAAGGTAGGACTTGTCGGCTACGGTTATTCCGGCCGCACATTCCATGCTCCACTCATCACGGCAACACCTGGCCTGGCATTAACAGCCGTTGCCAGCAGCCAGGTTGATCTTGTCGCTACCGACTATCCAGCGGCCCAGCTGTGTGAAACACCGGAAATCCTGTTCGCACGCGCAGACATCGACCTGGTCGTACTGGCTACGCCCAATGCCAGCCATTATCCCCTCGCCCGGGCCGCCCTGCGCGCCGGCAAGCATCTGGTTGTCGATAAACCCTTTACCTTAAATGTGGCCGAAGCAGAAGCTTTACAAGCGGCAGCAAGTCAAACCGATCGATTATTGTCCGCCTTTCACAATCGACGTTGGGATAGCGACTTCCTGCTGCTTAAACAATTGCTGGTCGATGGCGCACTGGGGCACATCACGCAGTTTGAGTCGCGCTATGACCGCTTTCGCCCCTTGGTGCGTAAACGCTGGCGCGAGTCTGCCGTACCGGGCTCAGGCAATTGGTTTGACCTCGGCCCACACCTGATTGACCAAGCGCTGCAACTATTCGGCCACCCCGAAGCCATCACCGCCGATATCCACGCCCGCCGTGATGGTGCTGAGGCTGCGGACGATGCATTCGCTGTGCTGCACTATCCTGACAAGCGCGTTGTCCTTGGGGCAAGCTGTCTCATGGCAGGCGGCTCACCACGCTTCCTGGCTGCAGGCACAGCAGGCAGCCTATTGATAAAGGGACTGGATGTGCAGGAAGACCAGCTCAAGGCGGGTATAAGGCCTGGCGAGACAGGCTGGGCGGTCGACCCGCGCCAAGCCACGCTGTTTACGGAAACCGGCCAACGTAACCTCAACCTGCCTGATGGCCAATACACTGCCTACTACACTGCCATCCGCGACGCCCTGCTGGGCCACGGTAAAAACCCGGTTCCACCAAGCGAAGCATTGGCCGTCATGCGAGTCATTGAAGCGGGTATCGCCAGCAGCACCCAAGGCGTGCGTATTCGGCTAGGCTGAATACTTGGTTCCAGTAGACGAGCACCTTATGGATAAGCCCCACTCTCCCGCTTGCGAGCGCAACCGTGAACCCATCCTGGCCATACTGCGCAAACGGTTTGCTGCCTGCCATCGCATCCTGGAAATAGGCAGTGGCACAGGCCAACACGCCATACACTTTGCCGCAGCCATGCCATATCTGACTTGGCAAACGGCAGACCGGGCCGACAACCTGCCCGGTATCCGGCTTTGGCTGGCCGAGGCAAAACTGCCCAACACACCACAACCGCTAACCTTTGATGTCAACGACGCTTGGCCTGAAATCCAATTTGATGGCGTATTCAGCGCCAATACCCTGCACATCATGCATTGGCCGGAAGTCGAAAAGTTGTTCGCGGCGTTGCCCACGCTCTTAATGCCCAATGCCACCGTGGTGATTTATGGCCCCTTCAATTACCAGGGCAAATACACCAGCACCAGCAACGCCGCATTCGATGCCTCGCTCATGGCGCGGGACCCTGGCATGGGTATTCGTGATTTTGAAGCTGTGTTTGAACTGGCGGCAGCGGCAGGCTTGGTCCTGCTGGAGGACCATGCTATGCCTGCGAACAACCGATGTCTGGTTTGGCAGTTAAAAAGGCTAGATTAATGATCTCACTTGATAAACAAATCAAAAAATAGACGTTGTAATGAGGCGCTAATGAGGATATACAACCTGACTTTACCAATAAAATTAACATCTAATTAAAACGGATAAGGTAAATATCATTTGGAAATTTTTTTATTTTTATAAAGACAATACATGTCGATTTCATTCTTAAAAAGCAGATTCAAATCGTCAGTTACAAACCCACCAAGCTTACCTCCACAATCATCAATGAACGTATCTAAATCTTTTCTAATCGCCATGACCCACGAATTATTTCCTATCGTTTTTAAGTAATTTTTATACCCTTGGTTTTCAGAAAAAGAAAAGAAGAACTGATTAGAATCAAATGCATAGCGCAAATCGACGTGCATATCACCCAGTCTTTCTGTCAAGCCTTCATAGTGGTTTTTATTGCCCGGCGACTTTATATGTTTTGCCAAAGTTTTAATGTTATGCGTTTTTATTTTCCTGAGTAACTCTGCAGGAGTATCGTTCAAACGACTAAGAATTACATCGCATTTCAATATACATTCGCACCCCATTAGCAAGTCAACAAAAGACTTTATGCGTCCCGTCTTGCTCGATAGACTTGCAGCTTCCCATAGTAAGTCAAAGCGTACAGAAAATTGGACTGCATCATTATAATAATCTCTTGCAAGCATGTGTAGGGGCGAAACAGACTGATAGTTTTCCATAGCCACCCTTATTTATATGCATAGCGTAATAACTGTTAATTCAAAGCCAAACTTACTCCGTCTGCACTGTATAATTTTACTTATTTCACACTCATGACTACAAATTAGAGACTGTATTTTAGCTCAATATATTCGCACAAATAGACATTCAGCATCATTCATCTGACTTAAGCTCTTATAATTTTGAAGATTATAGGTGAGTGCGACGGCAAAATTTCGTAAATTGCCAAAATAACCACAACTATATTCTGGACAGAAAATCTAAACTCAGCACTTCTGAACATAGCGATAAACCTACAACCATCGAAGTATAAAATGCCAACACCTTCATTTCTTCAGCCTGCATTGATTCGTCAGCAATGCCACATCAACTACAATGGTTTTACTGCGCTCAGCCTCGCTGATGAATTCCGCGCCATGGCGGACTGGTGCGCCCAGCATGACCTGAAGCGCGATAGCTACGGCAGTGGCGCGCTGATTGCCGACTTTGAAACCAAGATCGCCACCTTGCTGGGCAAACCAGCCGGTTTGTTTTTGCCCAGTGGGATCATGGCGCAACTGATTGCTGTCCAGTTGTGGTCCGACCGGACGGGTGTGCGGCGTATCGGCATGCACCCGTTATCTCATTTGCTATTGGTGGAAGAAGAAGCCTATCAAGCCCTGCTGCAACTGCATGGCGTACCCATTGGCAGCCGCCTGCGCCCGCTGCTGGCCAGCGATCTGGATACCTGTACGCAACCGTTGGCTTGCCTCATCGCAGAACTACCCGTTCGCTATGCTGGCGGCCAGCTGCCAAGCTGGGATGAATTGGAAACGCTCAAGGCAGCAGCACACGCACGCAAGATTCCACTGCATATGGACGGCGCGCGGTTGTGGGAGAGCCAACCCTTCTACGGTCGCAGTCATGCCGAGATTTGCGCCGGTTTCGATTCGGTTTATGTCTCGATGTACAAGGGCATAGGCGGCATAGCCGGTGCAGTATTGGTGGGTGAAACCGACTTTATCGAGCAAGCACGACTGTGGCGGCGGCGCTTTGGTGGCACGCTGTCCCAGCAAAGCCCCATGATTGCCTCAGCCGCCATGCATTTTGATACGCGCCTGGAACAGTTGCCCGCTTGCTACCGGCGTACAGTTGCACTGGCGGAAGGGCTTGCCGGCATCGAGGGGTTGCGCATCAACCCTGCCGTACCCCAAACCAATATGTGTCATCTGTATTTCGATGCCCCAGCTGAAGCCGTGATGCAGGCGCGCGACCAGATTGCCGCTAGCGACCGGCATTGGATCATCGACATGGTCCAACCGGCCGTCGTGCCCGGCTGGAGTTCCACCGAGCTAACCGTGGGCAATAGCCTGCTTGGCTTAGGCAACCATGAGGTAGTACCGCGTTTTGCCCGGTTGCTGGAATTGGCACGCGCCAATACCCCTGCCTGACGCCCCCATGCCTATCGCAAGTAGCCAAGGGAACGCCAGGCTGCCTGCGGTAGCGCCTAATTTTCTTTACGAAGATGAATTAGCCTCAAAGTCCAAGGCCATGCTTGCTAAAATAGCGCCCTGAAAAATCAGGACATTATCGTGAGCAATATCCCGGAAATCCGGCCCGGTCAGTCGATCGAGCTACTGAAAGAACTGCACATCCTCACGCGTGACGGCAAGCTCAACCAAGATAGCCGACGCAAGCTTAAGCAGGTCTACCATCTGGTTCAGTTCATTGAGCCATTGTTGGAAGAAGTGCTGGCCGACAAAGGTGATGTCAGCTTGGCCGACCACGGCGCAGGCAAATCCTACCTGGGCTTCATCCTCTACGACTTGGTGCTGAAAGCGCACCAAGCAGGCCGCGTCTTTGGCATTGAGTGGCGCGAAGACCTCGTGGGCAAGTCACGCGACTTGGCCCTGCGGTTGGGGTTTGATCGCATGGCCTTTTTAAATCAGTCGGTCGCCGAATCAACCAGCAATAGCGATCTGCCCGCGCAAATCGACATGGTCACCGCGCTGCACGCCTGCGATACTGCCACCGACGATGCGATTCGCTTCGGCCTGGAAAAACAAGCCCGCTTTATGGTGTTGGTGCCCTGCTGCCAAGCCGAGGTCGCAGCCGTGCTGCGCAAACACAAAAATGAATCCTTTAGAAAAACACCGCTGTCCGAAATTTGGCGGCACCCCCTCCACACCCGTGAATTCGGTAGCCAACTCACCAATGTACTGCGCTGCCTGCAGCTAGAAAGCCGTGGCTATCAGGTTACAGTGACGGAGCTGGTGGGATGGGAGCACTCGATGAAAAATGAGCTGATCATCGCCCGCTACACCAATGCACCGCGCAAAAATGCACTGGGCCGATTAGAACAAATCTTGCAGGAGCTGAACCTGGAAGACATGCAGCAACGATTTGTCTACTAATGCTTGCTAGTAGGCCTCAACACCATGAAAAAGCCGACGCTACTGCGTCGGCTTTTTGGGGCTAGCTGCTGAAAATATCAGAACTGACCAAGATAATCGCGCTTGCCAATATCTACGCCGTTATGCCGCAAGATGGCGTAAGTCGTAGTGATATGGAAAAAGAAATTCGGAAAGACATAGGTCAGCAAATACGGCTGGCCCTGGAATACGGTTTCCTTGTCACGCCGCTTCAGCGTGATGGTGCGCGCTTCACTGCCATTAATCTTCTCGGCGGGTACGCTCTGGATGAAATCAATGGTCTTGGTGATACGCGCCTGCAATTCGGCAAAGGTTGTTTCCGTATCGGGGTAACTGGGCACGTCAATGCCAGCCAACATAGCGGTACAGGTTTTAGCTGCATCCGCCGCAATTTGCACTTGGCGAGCCAGGGGGAACATGTCGGGGGCCAAGCGAGCGTTGATGAACACGCTAGGGTCGATTTTGCGTACTTCAGCACTGGCTGCGGCTTTCTCCAACACGCTGGAGAGATTACCGAGCAGACGAACAAAAACTGGGACAGAAGCTTGATACATGGAAAGCGACATGACAGTTCCTCAGTTGGTTAGGAAAATCGGAAAACCCACCCTGTAATATGGGCCTGATCAGGCTGGCCACAAGGGTGGTTCTTCCAATTTGGGCAATCTGTTCACGCCGTTCCATAATATTTCATAGGGAGCGATGCCTTTAAGCGCCTTACGCATAAATGCAAAATTGTGGGCAGCAACAAAGTCTGCAAGATGCAGACGCAGTTGAGCGTGACCTATTGCCGATCCAAACCATCAATTGCCCCGGAACGGGCGTTTGTCAAACTAACGCATTGTCTTTGAAAAACTGCCTCGCTTCATTTGATGAAGCATTTTTTAAACTATCTTTTTCTACAATAGTGTCTGCTGCATAGACAACATGACGTCCACAATCATTACCGTTGAGTAACCCTTGATGACCGAGATAAGTTGTTACAACGCTGAATTCTTTTGCAACTTTCCCTTCCAACCCATTACAACCAAGACCATCACTGCCAAGAATTAAGTCTTTTAATTTTTCCTTGCCATTATAAAAATGGTCGATAAGCCCACCTTTAGAATCTATTAACTCCGCCGAGATAATCTTTCCATTTTCTATTTTAACATCAAATAAAGTAAAATGCCCCCGCGGCCCAAAGCATCCAAGATCGTTTCCTTGCGCAACAGGTAGCAATGCTCGGACATCCCCTACTGGATAAGCGTTGCAAATATCGAGAAGTACTTTAGGAACTGAAAGAGACCCCCCTCTTTGAAATACAGAACCACTTTCAGGCAAGTCATGACATGATGAAGATACGACGTATCGAGTATTTTCTAGTGACTTACTTCGAAAATCGGGCAAGCCATTTCCGTTTCTGCTCTCGGAACACTTCCAGTCATCAGCCTGCGAAAATATACGGTCTAATGCCATATTCATTTGATGTGACGACATCTTTGATCCATAAGATCCCGTGAGGGTCTGGGCAATGCGTATAATCATGTCCACTAAATAAGCAGTAATGCCTTTACTATCACTTTCTTTTTTAGAAATTTCATTTAACGACAATACTTCTGAATCAAAAGCACTTATTGTTTCAAAATACAGATCCAATCCATTATTCGATACTGTATTCAATGCTGGATTGCTGCTGCTCATATCCAGTTTCGATTCGATCTTCATAATTTATTACTCCTGATTTAGGATAATGTCCTACATTGAGTATTTTCATTCTATCAAATCTCTACCTTATTTTTGAAATAGGGTTTCATATTTTCTACAATTAGAGATGAATTCCTAAAATCACGTAACAATCTTGGCACTTCCACCAATCTCGTTTCTAACCAGCATCCCGTAGCCTGCTGCCGCATCCTGGACATTCGTCCATCTACTCAAACAAGCCACAAGGGTGGTTCTTCCATCTGGGCGATTTGCTCGCGTAACTCCAGAATCTTCTGTTCCCAGTAGTGTGGGGTGCCAAACCAGGAAAAAGCCTGTGGAAAAGCAGGATCGCCCCACCGCCGGGCCAACCAAGCACTGTAGTGGATCAGTCGCAAGGTGCGCAGCGCTTCGATGAGATGAAGTTCGCGATGGTTGAACTCGCAAAAATCCTCATAGCCGGCCAGGATATCCGCCATCTGGCGTATCTGGTCGCTACGATCACCCGAAAGCAGCATCCACAAGTCTTGCATCGCTGGCCCCATGCGACTATCGTCGAAGTCGACAAAATGCGGGCCGGCGTCTGTCCACAGCACGTTGCTGGCGTGGCAGTCGCCATGCAGACGGATCTGCTCAACTTGGCCCGCGCGGACGAAACACGCACGTACGCCAGCCAGCGCCTGCTCGGCTACCTGCCGGTAGCTATCCCGTAAATTGGACGGAATAAAGTCGCTGTCCAGCAGCCAGGCTATAGGCTCTTCGCCGAAGGTAGCGATATCCAGCGTCGGGCGATGCACATAGGGCCGAGCACGCCCAACCGCATGTATCCGCCCCAGAAAGCGGCCTAGCCATTCCAATACGGCAGGGTCGTCCAATTCCGGTGTACGGCCACCGCGGCGGGGAAAGACCGAAAATGCGAAACCCGCGCGGTGATGCAGGGTCTGCTCATCAATGGTCAACGCACCCACTACCGGGATCTCCAGCGCGGCAAGTTCTGCTACAAAGGTGTGCTCCTCCAGAATTTGCAGGTCGCTCCAGCGCGCTGGACGATAGAACTTGGCAATAATGGGCAATTCATCATCAATGCCCACCTGGTAAACACGGTTTTCATAGCTATTGAGCGCCAACAAGCTGCCACTGGTGCGTATGCCCAGGCTGTCGATGGCATCAAGCAGGCAGTCTGGCGTCAATAATTCATAAGGCGGATGGGTAGTCATGCCGCTATTGTACGGAGCCTGCCCACCACGGCGCGGCTTTTCGTCAATCAGCCCTAGGGCTACTATCGCAACCTGGTCCTTCTAAGCAGCCCCATCGTGCCCCTACGTTCTCTACCCTTGCTTCTTGTGTTTGGCAGCCTATTGGTTGGCTGCGCCAGCACCACTTCCAGCCCAAATAACGCCCCCATCGAAATCGGCACGCCCAGCCCAATACCTCCTGCCGAAACGCCGGCAGAAGCGGTGAATGAGCCACCGATACCTGTCGATACAACAATGGTACCCACCCCGGCAGCCGAATCACCCAAATCCACTTCACCGGTTGCGACAGGCTATCGTGATGCCCAGGCAGGCCGGGCCCTGCTGAATCAATTGTTACCCGCCAAGGTCAACGACCGGCCGGGCTGGGCACAGGATATTTTCGGTGCCTTCGAGGGGCTGAAAATCCCCTACACCAAGGAATATTTCTGCGCCGCCATCGCCACGATCGAGCAGGAGTCAAGCTGGCAGGCCGACCCCGTCGTACCAGGGTTGAATCGCATGGTGTGGGAACAAATCGGCAACCGGGCTGACAAGTACGGTGTACCGTTGCCCATCGTCAAAGCGGCATTGGGCAGAGCATCAAGCAATGGTCGTAGTTACCGTGAGCGCATCGACAAACTGCGTACCGAAACCCAGATGAACCTGCTGTTTGAAGACATGGCTGCCGAGGCAGACCGGCTTGGGCTGCCACTGAATATGCAGAACCCCATTCGTACCGGCGGGCCAATGCAGGTCAGCGTGGACTTCGCCTTAGGGCACACAAAGGTCTGGCCCTACCCCTATACCTACAAGGGCAGCCTGCGCCATGAAGTCTTTACCCGTCGTGGCGGCACTTACTTCGGCGTAGCCAATCTGCTGCACTATCGTGCGCCCTATACCGACATGGCTTACCGTTTTGCCGATTACAACGCCGGGCGATTCTCCAGCCGCAATGCCGCATTCCAGGCGGCCGTAGCCAAGCTGGGTAAGACCAAGCTGGATAGGGATGGCGACTTATTGCGCTACGAGGCAGGCAAGCCCAGCAAAACCCCCAGCAGCACCTTGTTGGCGTTACGCGCATTGGCGATACGGTTGAAGGTCAGCCCCGCCGAGATTGAACGCGACCTGTTGCTGGAAAAGGAAAATGCCTTTGAACAGACGCCGCTCTATAAACGGGTGTTCGACCAGGCGGAAGCGCCTACAGGCAAGCCGCTGCCCCGGGCCATCTTCCCGCAGATTCGCCTCAGTAGCCCCAAGATTACCCGCAAGCTGACAACCGAATGGTTTGCCAAACGGGTGTATGGACGCTACCAAAACTGCTTGGCGCGAGGGAACAGCTAGACTCAATTCAATACAGCCTTAATGCCCACAGGATATCCGCCATGACCGAACCCTTGCTGATTGCCAAAACCGGCGATAAGACCCTGACCCTGTTACCTGCCCTGGCCAACCGCCATGGCTTGATTACCGGCGCGACGGGCACCGGCAAGACCGTTACTCTGCAACGGATGGCAGAGGCTTTCTCGCAAATCGGCGTGCCGGTATTCTTGGCCGATGTAAAGGGGGACCTATCGGGGATTGGCGCGGCCGGCGCCGATTCACCCAAGCTGAACGCCCGCCTAGCTGAATTGGGCCTGACACTGGATTACGCCGCCAGCCCCGCGGCCTTTTGGGATGTCTATGGCCAGGCAGGGCACCCGGTTCGCGCCACCATTTCGGACATGGGGCCACTGCTGTTGGGCCGTTTGCTCAACTTAAACGATGTGCAGGCCGGAGTATTGCAACTGGTGTTCAAGATTGCTGACGACAACAACCTGCTCCTGCTCGATCTCAAAGACCTGCGCGCCATGGTGCAGCATGTGGGAGACAATGCCAAGCAGTTCACCACCGAATACGGCAATATCTCCACCGCCAGCATTGGCGCTATCCAGCGTGGATTGCTGGGTTTGGAAAGCCAGGGAAGCGACCAGTTTTTTGGCGAGCCTATGCTCGATATCGCCGACCTGATGCAAACCGATGCCAATAGCCACGGTGTCGTCAATGTGCTGGCGGCAGACAAGCTCTACAACAATCCCAAGCTCTATGCCACCTTCCTGCTTTGGCTGCTGTCTGAGTTGTTCGAGCAACTTCCCGAAGCGGGTGACCTGGATAAACCCAAGCTGGTGTTCTTCTTCGACGAAGCCCACCTGTTGTTCAACGATGCGCCAGATGCCTTGGTGGAGAAAGTTGAACAAGTAGTACGGTTGATTCGCTCCAAAGGCGTCGGCGTCTATTTTGTCACTCAGAACCCGCTCGATATTCCCGAAGCCATCCTCGGCCAGCTGGGCAACCGGGTGCAGCATGCCCTGCGTGCCTTCACCCCGCGTGACCAGAAAGCCGTCAAGGTAGCGGCCGAAACCCTGCGCGCCAACCCGGCCTTCAATGCCGAAACTGCCATCATGGAACTGGGCGTAGGCGAAGCGTTGATTTCCTTCCTCGACGCCAAGGGCAGCCCTACGGTTGTCGAACGTGCTTTTATCACCCCACCTGCCTGCCGGCTTGGCCCGCTGACACCCGCCGAACGTGCCGCGTTAATTCAACAGTCGTTGGTATACGGCCATTACGAAAAAGCGGAAGACCGCGAGTCGGCCTACGAGAAATTGCGTGGCAATACCGTGACGGCGACATCGAGCGATACCACCACGCCGCAAACCGCCCAACCGGGAAACGAAGAGGGCGGCTTCTTTGGCGGCGCATTGGGGCAAATCCTGTTCGGCAGCACCGGCCCGCGTGGCGGCCAGCATGATGGCGTAGTACAAACCGCCGCCAAGAGCATGGCCCGCACCATGGCCAATGAAGTGGGCAGGCAGATTCTGCGCGGGGTGCTGGGGTCCATCATGGGCGCGCGCAAACGCTGACAACCGAGCCTGAAAGGTTCAAGGTTAATCCGAACCAGCAATTGCCAGGACTAAACAGTTAGAACCAGTCTAAAGTCTCGCGAGCTAAGTCAAGATAAGGCGGAAACAGCCGAGGAAGCGGCGTTTACGAATGGTAAATGAGCATTCCGAGGGTGTTTTCAACGCCATATTGCCGATGCACAGCAGACTAATTAGACAGGTTCTAAAACAGCATGCCCAGCATGGACGCCTTAATGGCAGCCTCGGTTTTGTTGGCTGAATTGAGCTTACGCATGGCGTTCACCAAATGAAATTTGACGGTGCGCCCATCAATGGCAAGGATGAGGCCGATCTCAGTGTAGGTCTTGCCGGTTGATGTCCACTTGAGCACTTCACGCTCCCGCGTGGTCAGTTCCGCCTCGCATTCCGGCATCAATTGCGGCGCTAGTTGTTGGCTCATTGCGCCATGCACCAGCCGCGTCAGCCAGGTCATACGCAGTTCCTTCTCATCTCGCTCGACCGGTGTGATGGCATCGGCAGAACGCACCAGCGACAACAAACCAATCAGGCCATATTTACCTTGGGCAGGCATGCACCAACCATGGCGCAGCTTATGCAGCCGGGCCTCTTCCCAAAATTCAGCCTGAGAGGCTGGCTGGTCGGCAGACCATAGCAATGGAGTGGTTTCCGTCAGCCCGTGCAAAACGGTCGGGTCGATATCGAAGTAGTTGTTTTCCACGTAGCGCTGAACCCAATGTTCAGGGTAATCAGACATCATGAAAAAACGCTGGTTGCTTACAGGTAGTGGCAATCGCATGCCATAAGCACAGTGTTCAAACCCAAGTTCCCGTGCAATACGTTGCATTTGGTTGAACACTTCTGTTTCGGACTTTGCGGACGCAAATTGATCGATATAGACTTCGCGCCAATCATCCATCACCTGTTACTCCAATACCGCCAGCATGCCCGTATGGGCAGTGTGAGGCGGTTGCGCATGTGCTTAGAACCTGTCTACGATCTTACTGTGCAGTCATGATCAGGGCTCATGTGCTGCTCAAAATCCTCATGTACAAAAGTACATTCCTGTTTCTGCGCTGCGCTTCACCCTGCTGACGACTGCTCGCGACAGATCGTAAACAGGTTCTTAGGATAAATACGTAGTCCCGATAACTGCCGGCAAAATGAAAGAAGAACGCGAGTGCTGCTGCATCACAGATAAGCGCCGAACTCCCGACAATGCCGAGCCCTATGGAATACCAATGCTAGCGTTAGCACCTGACGGTTTGATAAGACTCACCTTTGCCGACTTATGCAGCACGCCGATAAAGCAGCTTATGGTCTGGCAGGACACAGACTTACTGAATGAATTGAAAGACTGGGGCATCAAACCCAGCATCGCTGGATTCTGCGAGTGGGTGAGCGAAACAACCGCCCCTCAAATCAGTATCGGCTGGGCCTGGTTCCTACCAAGCACCACAGAGCGGCCGATTCTAGCGCCCGGTGGGGTCAGCAGCAATGTGATGCTCCGTACCCAAACAGGGTATGACTTGGGCTCCCAGAAGACCGCCGAATTACTGCTGGCATGGGTTACCGGCCTGGAGTGGCAAGGCCTTATCGCTCGTCACTAACTTGTCCCACGGGTGCTGCACCACACAAAACCAATGCAATAATTTACTCAAATTCTGTTATTTCACTTTGCTTATTGGGATGTTTTGTTGCACAAAACATCCACTTTGCTCCCCTACACCCCGATTTCCAGATCGTGTTCCGCGCCATAAGCCGGTCCCCGGGAACATAAAGTTGGGGCAATTCAGGGAAAAATAGGCATGTTGACAGGGGCATCCTGTCCCTCTTGGTGACGGCGCAGCCGGGCTTTCGCCCCTATTTGCGGCGCCTACCGCAAATAACGACGGCATAGTAGGGAAAAACTTCAAACCTGCCCGAAGGGGCAGCTACTGTGCGCCAGGCCAGTCACGTCTAATCAATGTCTTCGTAAGTCCAAGAATGAAAGCAACATGCTTCAGATGGTTTCGGGTACCCGGGAGGAACTTCGGGTAGAAGTAGAGGTATCGCTGGCAAAATTTCGCCATCGTGTGTTTGTTCAAGAACTAGGGTGGCCTTTACCCACCGAGAACACACAAGAGCGGGATGTCTTTGATCGTGACGACACCGTTTATGTGATTGCACGCGATGCATCGGGTGAAATCTGCGGTTGCGGCCGCCTCCTCCCCACTACACACCCTTACCTCTTGAGCGAAGTATTCCCCGAATTGGTGGGCGAGATGCCCCTCCCGCATGTAAGGGATATTTGGGAGCTGTCGCGTTTTGCGATCAGTGCGCCAAACGGGGCGCGTTTAAGCAGTACCGAGGCTTGGCAAAACACCTGCGCATTGATGGCGAACATCGTGGATACCGCCGCCAGGCAAGGCGCAGTCCGCCTGATTGCTTTTTCTGCCGTCGGCAACGAACGGCTGTTACGAAGAATGGGGGTCAACGTCCATCGGATTTCGGTGCCCCGATTAATTGATGGAAAGCCAGTGTTGGCGTTCTGGATCGAAATCGATGATCAAACCCAATCTGCACTGGGTATCAAAACCAATAAAACCCGTGAGCAAACACCCATATCGGGCCTCCCGGCCAGATTCGCCGAATGACGTAACGGGCATGCACTTGTATTGACTTCGGGCACTCGGCACCACAGCCCAAAGTAGCTTTCCGCTTTTTGTATACATACCTTTTAACTCAAGACATTGGGCCAAGATACCATCATGGAAACAACTAATGCATTAGCATTGGATTACCTCCGCTCGTTGCGCATCCGCCTTGACCGAGGCGACCGTCGCATTCTTATCGATTACCCGCTCCAGTTCACCAAGGGCACACTACAGCAGACGCAATGCGAGCTTTTCGTCGACCAACCATTGCGTGACCGGGTGGCAAACTGGACTGAACAACTCGGTGGCTTTGCCAGTTTCATCTCGCGCTACCAGGACTTCGACCCACGGATGGTTGACCAGAGCTGGCCTGCCCACTTCCCGGTGCATGTCCTCAGCGCAAAAGGCCAGATTGTTGAAGGCCGCAATATCTTCATGTTCTTCCCCGAAGTGCTGGGCCTTTCGACTGGCCAGCACAATGACTATTTTGGCCTTGAGCTGATCGACATCTGGGATGCGGTGTTTGATCAGGTAATAACACCGTGCGTACAACGCATGTTCGACGCTCAGACCCAGTTCGACTATTTCGAGTCTTTCTGTACACAACGGCGCGAACTCATTTATCTAGCATCAGTCTTCCACGAAATCGGTCATCGCGTCGGGCCATGGAAAGTCTCGCCCTGCAAGGATGAAAACATCCACTTGTCCAAGATGCAGGTAGATATCATGGGTGAGTTGAGCACTGATACATACTTAGTGAAGTTCCTACCTGAATTCCCGGAACTGGCCAGTTTCGTGCTGTACCAACGGCTGTTCTGGTTTGGCCGTATGCATTACGAGCAGGACAGCGTACATGGCGCACTCAACACCGATAACGATGCCTGGATCGGCGCTTATCTGTGGCAAATCGCCGAACGCGTTGGTTGCCTGAGCCACGATTCAACCTCCGGCCTGTGGCGTATTGCCCGGGACCGGATCGCCAGCATATTCGATGTCGTATTCGACGAACTACAAGCCATTGGCGCCCAATTGCTCAATGAACCGGATCAAATCGATGCACTACAGCGCTGGATCGACGAGCGTGTGCCAAAAGATGAGGCAGGCCAATTCATCTACCCGGACTCAATGGCACAAGCGCTGCGCCGTTGCGCCGATGTGCCTACTCGTGTCCGTATAAACCAACCCATCAAGGTATAGCGCTATGTTTGGCCTTTCTCAGTGCCTTGCCATTGTTGCCGTAGCGGTATGGGCCATCTTGCCCATACTCATTAAGCACAGTGCCTTCGATTCCAATATCGCGTTGTTCCTGGTCGTTCGCTTTACCTTATCGACCCTATTGTTGGCGTCGATTATGAGCAGCATCGTGCGCAAACTCGCTGCCTTGCGGCCGATTGAATGGCTGGCGTTTCTGCTGCTGAATGGAGTGATCTATTTCCTACAGACACTGGCGCTACAGGCAATGCCCGCCACGCTTTATATCGTGGTGTTCTCGCTCACCCCCATTCTCTGCCTGGTGACCCTTCGTATCCGTTTGAACGTCTGGGGCTGGCTATGTGTGGGTATCACGCTGTTGTCATGCATCTGGTTCGCCCAGTCCGGCCACAAAACCGGGGGCGGCAGTAATCTAAGCTGGATGGCGATGTTGGCAATGTTGGGTGGGATGGTCAGCTGGGCACTGTATAGCGCATTCATCATCCGCTTTCAGACTACCTTCAGCGACATAGAAATTGCTGGCTTGAGCAGCCTGTTCGGGCTAATGGCTGCCTTTCCTGTATGGGCACTGGCCGGCTTCAGCACAGCAGGCATCAGCTTGCCGAGTCTGGGAGGGGCCGCGCTGGTTGGGCTTATCGTCCCTATTGGCTATTACACCTATTCTTTCGCACTGCGTAAAACCCCGGTGTTTGCCGTTACTTCGCAGTATTTCGAGCCGATTTTGGCGTTGGGCGTTGCCGTGGCACTCACCGCAGAGACCATTACCGCCCAACAAGCTGTCGCTGCCCTGATCTGTATCTCGGCAGCCGCACTGGCAGAACGCGCAGGAAAGCAGCATGCGGCAGGATAGATTGGCTATTCGCATAGACAGAGACGACATCGGTTTCGCTGCGGCGCATTTCACAATCTTCTCGGCCACCGAACGCGAGGGCCTGCACGGCCACAACTTCACCGTAGGGATGGAGGTTGTCGCCAGGGGCGAAGAGAACGGCATGATCTTTGACTACCGCCTCTTGAAGTCCCGTCTGCGCGCACTCTGCGCGGAACTGGACGAGCGCATGTTGCTGCCCGCTCGCTCCGCCCATTTGCAAATCAGCCGCATCGGTAACGATATCGAATGCCGATTTGCCGATGACAAATTCACCTTTCCCTACCGTGATGTGGTGATGCTTGAACTGCCAAATATCACGCTGGAAGCATTGGCTGAATGGTTTCTTGGGCGCTTGCTGGTAACAACCGATCTGCCACGTGAGTATCTGGCCGAGATGAGTGTCAGTGTCGCGTCTTCCCGAGGCCAGCAAGCTCGTCGCCAGGCGATTTTGTCATGAGAACGGCAATTGTCACCGGCGGCAGCTCCGGTATCGGTGCAGCCATCTGCCAGCGTTTTTTGGATGAAGGTTGGCGCGTTATCAGCGTATCGCGGCGACACCCTGAATTGGCGGGCGTGCACCATGTGGCCATTGACCTGGCGCAGCCGGACTGGTGCGCATCACGATTGGAAACCTGTTTGGGAGACCATAGCGGCCCGCTGACGCTGGTGCATAACGCTGCAGCGTTTAGCCATGACAAGGCGGATGCCGTCGATGCAGCTTATCTGGAATCGGCTTTTCGCCTGATGGTCGCCAGCCCGGCAAAACTCAACCAGCTGCTGGCTCCGCGCCTTGTACCCGACTCTTCCATTCTTTATCTGGGCTCGACGCTTGCAGACATCGCCGTGCCGGGGGCTTTCTCCTACAGCGCCCTGAAGCACGCCACTATCGGCATGATGCGCGCCACGCAACAGGACTTCAGTGGCCGGTCGGTACACAGCTGCTGTATCTGCCCCGGTGTTACCGCCACGCCAATGGTGGTTGCCAACACGGCAATCGACGAAACCTTCCTGCGCGAGCGTGTCTCGTTCGGCCGTTTGGTTGAACCCACCGAAATTGCATCCCTGGCCTATTTTTGCGCGGTGTCGCCCAGCCTGAATGGCGCAGTGCTACATGCCAACCTTGGCCAGATCAATCGCTGACAGCCTAACCAAACCAATAGGAGCGCATTCATGCGTAAGAAAATCATCGTACTGGAAACCTCAGATGTCGGCGCACGCTACACCGGTCTCGCCATTCGCCAACTGGGTTTCGAGCCTTTGTTCCTGCTCAGCAGCCTGAACCAGTATCAAGCCGATACCCGACGCCAGCTGATGGAATTCGAAGTACTGGAATGCGGTAACACGAATGACTCGACCATCATCGACCAAGCCCTGGCTGATTTGCCATCCGACACCATCGAAGCCGTGGTGACGCTATTGGATTCACGCATCGCCGTGGCGCAGCAGGCGGCAACCAAGCTGGGCGTGCGCGGGTTGGACCCAGCCTTGGCACGCATCAGTGAAAAAGCCGGCGTGGCTGCACTGATACCTGAGTACAGCCCCCGGTCGATCACCATGGTGGCCGGCGACGATCTGTCGTCCGCCCTGTCCGCGCTAGCCGATGTCCACCAGCTGATCGTCAAACCATCACGCGGGGCGGGTGCGCTCGGTTATGCCGAGTTCAGCCCACAGCAAAACCATGTCGACCTGATCCAGCAACACATTACCGAACAAGCCGCAGCGCTGGGCGTAGACACATTCCTGATTCAGGAAAAACTGAACGGTAAGTTGGTCAGCCTTGAAGGCTATGTTACCGAAGGCATCTGCCATTTCCTTGGCTTTAGTCTGCGCAAGAAAATCCGCAAAACCGAGTCTGCCAATCTCTTCCCTGGCGACAGACATTTGTCGCAGACCGCCCGTGATACAGCCAAAGAAGCGGTCACAACGTTGGTTGCACGCTCTGGCTTTCGCCAAGGCTACTTCCACAGCGAATTTCTGGTCGATGAACATAGCACCCGCCTGATCGACGCCAACGTTGGCCGCATCGCCGGCGCAGCCGTCTCCGAACAAATGGCCATCGCTTTAGGCATCGACCCCGTCACGCTATTTGCCCACGTAATCGGGATCGGCTGCCTGGGTGTAACGCAACCTCTGCCGGCGCAGACACCGCAAGAAACGCTATCCATCTTCTACGGCGTGGCACGCAAGGAAAAGTTCGAAGGCATCGTTCTGCCCAAGGCTTGGAGCCTGCGCCATACCCAGCTTCTGGACGAGCAGACCGAAATCCCGGCGATGGGTGGCGATAACTGGGCATGGCTCGGGTTGGCATCAGGCACCTCGCAGCAGGTGCTTGAACAAATCGACCAAATCCAGGTGATAACTCAGCAAGGCACCACTTCGCCACATTATCTGGAAGCCGGCCAAACACTGACAGATTGGTAAGCATGTAGCTCCAGTAGAGGTAGACCATTTCGACAGTTCCTGTTTTTGGGGGCTGTCGAATACATTGGCATCCCTAAGCACCTGTCTAAAGTCTCGCGAGCTAAGGCAAGAGAAGGCGGAAACAGCCGAGGAAGCGGGGTTTAAAAGTGGTAAATGAGCATTCCGAGGGTGTTTTCAACGCCATATTGCCGACGCGCAGCAGACTTTAGACAGGTTCTAAGAACCTGTTGACGATTTTACTGCACAGCCGTGATCAGGCTCTACGCCAACAGTGGCAAAGCCTATTTCCCGCTACGCACCAAGCGCACACCCAGTGCAAATCCCTTGGTATGGCCGTCTACCTCGCCGCTGAGGAAATCGACGTAATACACCAGCGGCGACATCCCCTTGACGGTAGTGAGGCTCCAATAAGGTGCGCCCTCTCCCAAGCTCCTGATATTCGGAAACACCACCGCATTGACCGCTGGATTGCTGCATTGGTGTTCCACAATGCCATAGAGCTCTTCAACCGTTGGTACACGCCAGCCTTTGCCTAACTTCTGAGCATACTTCTTCGCCTCATCCAGCTGCATTGGCTTCACATCACCGACGCACGCTCCACCTTTCCAAGTGGCGCCCACACTGCATCGGGCCCAAGTCAGCTTTGTTTTCGGGTCGAATGCCTCCCCTTCTTTGAGCACAAAGTGAGATGTGGGGGTACTGGCAGGTTTGTTTTTATCGCAAACCGCCACGGCAATGTCCGCATGACAGCTGGCGGCAGCGATAAGACTAGCAACGTATTTTTTCATAGGAGGATTTGGGGTAAGCAGCAAGGTGACGTCCGAAAAAGGACGCACGATAAGACAGTGAATTGGTTCTATAGGCAGAGGACAGGTTACGGCCGAGGGGCCCAATAACCTGCCTCCTACCTGCGGTATCTCAAGTAAAAAATCAACCTCCCGCCTCGACAACCAGTGAAGCATCGCCTTAGTTAGAACGATTCAGGAAAGGTTCAGCCCGGCTACGCATAATCGCTCCCAACGTCACAGCAACACTTATCGCAATACTCGAAAAAGAAGGAGCAACAAATGAACAAATCGATGCTGACCGGCATTGCAATTGGTGGCGCGGCAGCGCTTTCGCTAGGCGCTGTTGCTGGCTACCAAGCCCTCAAGGGCCCGGAATACGCTGAAGTACTGCAAGTAGTCGCGGTAAAAGAAACCATCAAGACACCGGAAAAGGTTTGCCACGACATTCAAGTCACCCACAAGCGTGCGGTAAAAGATGAAAACCGGATTGCCGGTACCGTAGTGGGCGGTTTGCTGGGCGGCGTACTGGGCAATCAAGTTGGTGGCGGCAATGGTAAGAAGCTGGCCACCGTAGCAGGTGCAGCTGGCGGTGCCTACGCAGGCAACCAAGTCCAGAAGAATATGCAGGATGGCGATACCTACACCAGCACCAAGCAACGCTGCGTAACGGAAACCAAGTCGCACGAAAAAACCGTTGGTTACGACGTGCAATATCGCCTTGATGGCAAGACCGCCATGATCCGGATGGATGCACCACCCGCCAGCGACCGCATTCCGGTCAAGGATGGCCAGCTGCAACTGGCGAACGCGGCAGTGACACCCAAGTTCGCAAACTGATTAAACACTTCCCTGTAATGCTGTAGCTCCCTGTTTGGGCACCTTCGGGTGCCCACTTTTCATTTTGCCCAGGTTGGCTTGGAACCCGTGCAAACTCTCGCTAGCCAGCGCGAGGCAAGACGGAAACAACAGAGGAAGCAAAGTTTACAAAGGGTAAGTGAGTATTCGAATGGCGTTTTCAACGCCACATCGCCGACGCAAAGCAGACATTGAACAGGTTCTTACAAAGGATCGTCCGCCAACAACGCCATCAAATCACCGGCCGGCGGTAACCAGAAAGAGAAACTGGCCCCTTGCCCAGGCTGACTCTCAGCCATGATGCTGCCATGATGGCGTAGTACGATGCGCTGTGCGATGGCAAGGCCGGTGCCACTACCTGTAAACCCGCCCTGGCTATTCAGTGTTTGAAAGGGGGCGAACAAACGCTCAATTGATTCAGAATCAAACCCCCGGCCATTGTCCTGTACAACAATCTCACGCCGGCCATCGCGCTGGCGTTCCATCAGTTGGATATGAGGTGTTTCCGCCTGCTCGATGAACTGCCAGGCATTTCGTAGCAGGCAATCAAGCAGTATGCGCATGAGCCCAGGGTCGGCATGGACAATCAGCTGTGGCGGTACATCAAACCGCAGGTTTTTATAGGGCTGACGATCTTGCAAATCAGCCACGATCTCCGCTGCTAACTCAACCAGATTGACTTTACCTACCGCCAGAGGACGCAAGGAAATCTTCGATAAACTGACCAGATCATCGAGTAATCGCCCCATCCGCTCAGCAGCGCTCAGGGCTCGATCCAGATAATTACATCCTGTGTTATCGAGCACAGCGAGGTAGTCCTCGCGCAAAATGCTGCAAAAACCATGTATGGCGCGCAACGGCGCGTTCAGGTCGTGCGATACCGAATAGGTAAAGGCTTCCAGCTCTCGCATGGTGCGGCGCAATTCATCGGTACGTATCGATACCTGTGATTCCAGGCTGGCATTGAGCTGGGTTATTTCGGCTTCTCGCTGCAGGCGTTCCAACTCTGCACCGGCACGCCCGGCGAACACCTCCAACACGGTGCGTGTCTGGCTGATATCTGTATTGGGCCTATCATCCAGTACTTCGAGCAGACCCAGCACGGTGCCATCGACCGCACGTAAAGGCACACCGAAATAACTCTCGGCCTTCATATCAACCAACAGCAAATCATTAGGGAAATGTTGCTGCACACCCTCGGGATAAAATGAAACCCCGTCTTTGAGCACATTGGCACAAGGTGTACCTGCCAGCTCATATACCAAGGCTTCACCCAGTTTGCCATCCACACTCAATGCAATCGTGCGGGCATGGGTTGGCTGATCACGCGGGTAAACCTCGGCTACCAAGGCATAACGCACGCCCAGCGCACCGCCCAGGGCTATAACCAACGATTCGAAATAACGCTGGCTGACCAGATCGGACGTACCAGTTCTAATATCACCAACCAAGGCATTAAAACCTTCCGAACGGGTAATGTCCTGATTAATCCCCGTCATACGGCTTGGATTGCCCGAACTATCCCACTCTACCCAGGCACTAGCCTTGATATAGCGCCAGCCGCCCGCTACATCGCTTACCCGGAACACTGAGTCATAGGGTTTTTCACCGCGTAGGGCGGCCTCTATCTCCTTATCTACGCGCAATACATCCTCGGGATGCAATTTCACCAGCCATTTTGCGGCTGCACTTTGCGTGTCACTCGGTTCCACGCTGTAAATTTCATACATGGCTTCATTCCAGATCACTTTCTGGTGACCCAGATCCCAGACAAACACCCCCAGCCCGGCTGAATGTGCCGCCCGCAGCAAGGCGTCCGCAATCTCACCAGGATCTTGCAGATCGGTGGTAGAAGAGATGGTTAGCCGGGAAAAATCAATCAGCGACATGGGCTTGGCAACGAAGAGCACAATCCAGTCTAGGGTATGTCCTGCCGCATTTCACGCAACTTACACGTACGCATTGACAATGCGATTCAATTTACCTAATCCGAATCAGCCTGCTATAGCTGGTAATCCGCGTATAACCTATTCTTAACGCCAACTCACTATGGGCACCGCACTGCTGAAGGGATAGAAATCTTTACACTTGGGGGCCCATCCGTTTACGCCGTCACCAACCATATTACTCAGGACGAAAGACGCATACTGCCCCTATGCATTTCGCCAGGTGCCAGATGAATACTGGCAACGCCAATATTGCCGCGCTCCACACATACATACCCAGGCCAATGCGCACCGATGTCCGCCACCGATTCAGCAGCAGCGCCCGGATTCCAAACCACTGCGCTGCGCATATGGCTCGCGTCGATATGGATGCAGCGCTCGCCATCCCTTAGCAGCAATGGCCCCTCTGCACTTTCAAAACTGGCATCGATGGGCTTATCCAGCAGAATTGCCCCCTGCTGCGGGGTCGTGACATGGGCAACCTCTCGGCGCAAGCGGCCATCCAGGCCTTCGACTAGGCAGCGATGCAGATCGGTAACGGCAAAATAGCTGTGCAAGGCATAACTGAAACTGATCGGCCGGGTATCGCGGTTCTCCACCAGCAGATCAAACTGCAGTGCACTATCCAGCGTTATTGTCAACTCCATACGAAACGCAAAAGGCCATAGACTGCGGGTTTCGGCATTGTCATTTAACTCGAATACAGCCCTGCCCGGCTGCTGCTCGCACAAAGTCCATATCTGATTGCGCGCGAAGCCATGTGCCGGCAAACCGTCGGGATGCTTGCCGAACCAAGGAAAGCAAATCGGTACACCACCACGTACGGCCTTGCCCGGTTCGGTACTCGCAAGGGGCGATAGCCAGAGCAAGGGCTTGCCATGCAATTCAGCATTCAGCACCTGCGCCCCCTGCAAATTGATGCGGGCGCTCCCATGGGTGGAAACAAGTTCGATTGGAGTCATCATTGGGTTGCCACTCGGGTGAAATGTAGTTCTGACTGTAGCCCGGGCATGGGCCTGAATGCTACCGAAGAAGCGTGGCGCCCACCGTTGACCTACTTGCTATTGGTCAACCAAACCCCGCCCACAACACCCAAGCCACCCAGAAATGTAGCCAACGATAGTGACTCCCCCAGTAGTACGATGCTAGAGAGCACGGCAAACACTGGCACCAGATTGGTAAAAACGATGGTCTTAGCAGCACCCAATACCTTAATGCCATCGCTATACCAAACAAAGGCGGCTGCCGTCCCCAGCGCTCCAAGGTAAAACACGCCGCCCCATTCCGCTGGCGACAGCAACAAGGGCGAACTCAACTCCCCCCGCAGAGCAGCAGTCAGCCCCAGTAACACGCAACCAATCAATGCGGCCCAGGCCGTGGCTTGCAAGCTGCTGAAATGTTGCATTGCGTTACGCCCAATCAGCGTATAGACCACCCAGCTGATGCAACACCCCAGTATCAGTAACTCTCCCTGGCCAATGCCTTCACGCCAAAGGCTGGCAAAGTCGCCATGAGAGATCACCGTTACTGCACCCAATAAGGAACACACAACCCCGATCCAGCGGCGCGCACCCAATGCCTGTCGCAGCAATAATGCCCCGACCAACGCCACCATGATGGGATTGAGTGCAACCAATAGTGCTGCACGACTGGCAGGAATCCTCGCTAAACCGAAGAAGAAAAATACGTTGTAGGCAAACACGCCGGACAGCCCCAAAGCCAATGCCCACAGCCATTGATTACGATCAGGCATTTGCACACTCGCTGGCGAGCGCCATAAAAGGAAAAACAGGCAAAGTGTTGCCACGACAAAGCGCCAGAACGCCACCGATAATGGCGGCAGCGCTTGTGCAAGAATCCGGCCCACAATAAAGGTGCCACCCCAAATAGCCATGCTGACCAGCAGCTTGAAGTAAAGCGTACGAAGCAGTGTCTGTTCAGACATATCACACCCGACTGAAGCGATAGCAGAGATCAGCATCCTGCTGACGCCGCAGTATGCCGGCGTGCCAGAGGTGGTTGAGATGGGCGATGCACTCGGCAAGCGCAAACATGGTCTGGTAGAGATCAAACACACGGCCAAACAATACTGGCAGCAATTCAAAAGCCGTCATGGGACGTTGAATGGCCGCAATCAATGCCCCAAGGCGTTCCTGATGGTGTGCATGCAAGGCTGCGACCCGAGGCTGGATGCCCCGAAAAGGCCGGCCGTGCGAAGGCAGAACTAACGTATCCTCGGGCAGGTCAAGAAAGCGATCAAGCGAAGCCAGGAAAGGCTTGAGTGCGTCAGCATCCGGGTCGGTAGCCCACGTACCCACATTGGTGGAAATCTTGGGCAGCAACATATCGCCAGCGATCAAACACTGCTTCTCTTTGCTATAGAGCGCCATATGCTCGGGCGAATGACCATAGCCAGGAATGGTCACCCAATCTACGCCGCCCATAGCCAAGGTATCGCCTGCCAAAATACGGTTGAAGCTGACCGGCAGACTTTTAACACCAAATCGATAGCTATTGCCCCGTTCCCGATACTGGATGGCTTTGCTCGCTGGCAGGCCATGCCGGCCAAAGTGTGCATTCAACGCCACCACATCAAAGCCCGGTAATCCATGCCATGCCGCATGAGCCGAGGCAAACTCACCCAAACTGCAATAGAAAGGCGCGGTAAAACGCTGCGCCAGCCAATCTGCCAGTCCTATGTGATCTGGATGGTAATGGGTCACCACCACACGCTGTATCGGCAAGCCTGCCATCGCACCGGAGAAAAGCTGTTCCCACAACGCACGGCTGTCCTCCGCATCAAAACCGGTATCCACAACGGTCCAGCCGCGCTCTTCACGCAACAGCCACAAGTTGATGTGGTTTAAGGCGAAGGGCAGCGGCATTTTCAACCAGTGCACGCCGGGAACAACCTCAATGGTCTGCCCTGGATCGAGCAACTGGTCATGCAGGGGGTAGCTAAGACGATTCGGCATAAAGCACTTCTGAAAAAACGGTCAATGTAGGCAGGTTAAACCAATGGGGAAACCCTCACATCCATCTCAAAACATTTCAGCCCCATGCAAAAAAAGAAAAGATAAAATGCATATATTGTTTTGATATCTAAGGATATTTTTCCAAAAATTCAGGACCAACCGCAGCAATGACAGTCGGTTTTTCGACCGCTCTACAGATAAGTCCTGATTATGACAGCCCCCCCACCCTCTGCTATCTTCGCGGCACATAAAAATCATTCAAAGTTTTCTGATACCCATGCCTGATAACCGCATCTATACCATTACCGAGTTAGCGCGCGAATTCGCCCTTACCCCTCGCGCTATTCGCCATTATGAACACGAGGGCCTGCTGGCCCCCGGCCGGCAGGGACGTAACCGCGTCTTCACGCGTGCCGACCGAACCCGCCTTAAATTAATCCTGCGCGGCAAACGGCTAGGGTTTTCGTTACAGGAAACCTGCGAGTTGTTCTCGCTTTACGACGCAGCACGTGACGAACGACCGCAACTGGTAAAGCTGCTGGAGTTTCTGCGGCCCAAGCGCGAGGCACTGATGCAACAACGCGCCGATATCGATGCCATCCTTGCAGAAATGGATGACTTGGAACAAGAAGCCGAAGCCCTGCTACGCGAGTAGCAAGGGCTTTTTTCCATTGCAAAATTGACGTTTACGTAAACGTAAAATAAAGTATCGAGCAATTGCTCGGCCAAGTTGATGCCATCAACCCAATACCCGGTTCGATTGACGCGAATTCTCTGCAACCCATGTCAAACAACCAGCACAGCGGCCGAAGTACTCGCTATCAACGCCGTTTTGGAGAACCCCTAATGCACATCCCCGCTCTCAACTTTGGCTTAGGCGAAGACATCGACATGCTGCGTGAGGCCGTACAAAACTTTGTAGCCAGCGAACTGGCACCCAACGCCGCCAAGATAGACGAAGAAAACCTCTTCCCTGCCCCAATGTGGCGCAAGTTTGGCGAGATGGGCTTGTTGGGCCTTACCGTAGAGGAAGAGTACGGCGGTACCAATATGGGTTACCTCGCCCATATCGTCGCCATGGAAGAAATTTCGCGTGGATCGGCCTCTGTAGGTCTTTCCTACGGTGCGCACTCCAATCTGTGCGTGAATCAAATCGCCAAAAACGGCAACAAGGCACAAAAGCAGAAGTACCTGCCCAAACTGATTTCTGGTGAATATGTCGGTGCATTGGCTATGAGCGAACCCAATGCCGGTTCTGACGTCGTGAGCATGAAGCTGCGCGCCGATATAAAGGGCGATGCTTATGTGCTTAATGGATCGAAGATGTGGATCACCAACGGTGGCGACGCCGATGTGTCAGTGGTGTACGCCAAGACCGATGTGAACGCCGGCCCCAAGGGCATGACGGCCTTTCTGGTCGAAAAAGGCATGAAAGGCTTCAGTTGTGGCAGCAAGCTCGACAAGCTTGGCATGCGTGGTTCCAATACCTACCCCTTGTTCTTTGACGACGTGGAAGTACCGGTTGAAAATGTCCTAGGCCAAGTGGGCAAGGGCGTAAATGTGTTGATGAGTGGGCTCGACTACGAGCGCGCCGTCTTGGCTGGCGGCCCGCTGGGCATCATGGCAGCCGCGATGGATGCCGTCGTGCCTTTTGTGCATGAACGGACACAGTTTGGCCAAGCCATAGGTGAATTTGAATTGATGCAGGGCAAGCTGGCCGATATGTACGCCACCTGGAGCGCTTGCCGGGCCTACGTCTACACCGTGGGCCGGGCTCTCGACCGAGGAGAGACTACTCGCAAGGACGCCGCAGGGGCCATTCTCTATGCCGCAGAAAAAGCCACCTGGATGGCAGGTGAGGCCATTCAGACACTAGGCGGGAATGGCTATATCAACGAATATCCGGTCGCCCGCCTGTGGCGCGATGCCAAATTGTATGAAATCGGCGCCGGCACCAGCGAAATCCGCCGCATGCTGATCGGCCGCGAACTGTTCAACGAGACCAAATAAAGCGCCCTACTGTCCCAAGCCGGCAACAAAGCAAGCCCCCGCGTGCCGATAAATTGACAGCACGTCGCAAGAACAAGAGGCTCCGTCTTTGTCCTTTGAGAGGAGACACGCCATGACGCAGGTCAGTTACGTGCACGGCGCGGTCGACCAACCGCTGCTGGGCCAGACCATTGGTGACTTTTTCGACGGCGCCGCCCAACGCTGGGCCAAGCAGGAAGCCCTGGTGGTGTGCCATCAACAGATTCGCTGGTGTTACGCCGAGTTGCACGCCAAAGTCCAAGCCTGCGCAGCGCACTTGCTCGCGCTGGGTTTGGAGCCGGGCGATCGTATCGGTATTTGGGCCCCCAACTGCGCTGAGTGGGTGGTAATGCAACTGGCGACAGCCAAGGCCGGTTTGGTGCTCGTCAATATCAATCCGGCCTATCGGCTGGCTGAGCTCGAATACTCCCTCAACAAAGTGGCTTGCCGTGCCTTGGTATTGGCCCCAAAACTAAAGCACAGTGATTACCTGGGCATGATCAATGACCTTGTGCCAGACCTCACCGCCGCCCAGCCTGGAATGCTGCAAAGCGCCCGGCTACCGGCGTTAAAAATCTTAATTCGCCTGGGTGATGAACACACGCCCGGCATGCTGAATTTCAGTACGCTGCTCAAACCCGCCTCCAGCGAAGCCCTATTGTGTCTGGCCGAAGTCAGTGCGCGCATACAGTTCGACGACCCGGTAAATATCCAATTCACGTCCGGTACTACCGGCGCACCGAAAGGGGCAACGCTCAGCCACCACAATATCCTCAACAATGGGCACTTCAGCGGCGCCATCTTGAAGCTGACGCCGAACGACAAGGTGTGTGTTCCTGTCCCGGCCTACCACTGCTTTGGCATGGTATTGGGCAACCTCGCTTGTCTTACCCACGGCGCTACCATCGTCTACCCCGATGAAAGCTTCGACGCAAAGTCTGTGCTGGATACCATCGTCGCGGAAAAGTGCACTGCGTTGCACGGTGTGCCCACCATGTTCATCGCCATCCTGAACCACCCAGACTTCGCCCGGTATGACCTGACCAGCCTGCGTACCGGCATCATGGCAGGTTCACCCTGCCCTATTGCGGTGATGAAACGGGTAGTAAGCGAAATGCACATGGCCGAGGTGTCGATCGCCTACGGTATGACCGAGACCTCCCCCGCCAGCTTCCAAAGCAGTAATGATGTGCCGCTTGAACGACGTGTCACCACGGTGGGCCGCATCCATCCTCATGTCGAAGTAAAGATCATCGATACCGAGGGCCATATCGTGCCGCGCGGGAGATCGGGGGAGTTGTGTGTGCGTGGCTACAACGTCATGTTGGGTTATTGGGGCGATGACGCCAAGACCCAGGAAGCCATCGACGCCGCGGGCTGGATGCACACCGGCGACCTGGCCGTTATCGATGACGAGGGTTACTGCAATATCGTCGGCCGGATCAAAGACATGGTGATAAGGGGTGGCGAAAACCTCTATCCACGCGAGATTGAGGAATTTCTTTACCACCATCCAAAAATCCATGATGTCCAGATAGTCGGTATTCCCGACCCCAAGTACGGCGAAGAGCTTTGCGCCTGGATCATCGCCAAGGAAGGTACAACGTTAACCGATGGCGAAGTCCGCGACTTCTGTCATGGCCAGATCGCCTATTTCAAGGTGCCGCGCTATATCCACTTTGTCGCAGCCTTCCCTATGACCATCACCGGCAAGATTCAAAAATACAAGATGCGCGAAATCATGACTGAAGTCCTGGGCCTAACGGCTAACGAGACAGCATGATGTTTTTATCCTAAAACCTAACGATTCTTCGACCCAACAAGCACGCCAACCGGCGCGCCAGCCTAGATAAGAAAGTCCACCATGTCCGAATCTATCGTCATAGTTTCTGCTGCCCGCACCCCAATGGCTGGTTTGATGGGTGACTTTGCCAATCTGAACGCCGGGCAGCTTGGCGCTGTCGCCATCAAGGCGGCTGTCGAACGGGCCGGGCTATCAGCTGCCGATGTCGAAGAAGTCATCATGGGCAATGTGCTGCCGGCAGGCCAAGGTCAAGCGCCCGCTCGCCAAGCCGCCCTGGGTGCTGGTTTACCGCAAAGCACCAACTGCACCACCATCAACAAGATGTGTGGCAGCGGCATGAAAGCCATCATGTTGGCGCACGACATGCTACGCGCCGGCAATAACACCGTGATGGTGGCCGGCGGTATGGAAAGCATGAGCAACGCGCCCTACCTACTGGCAAAAGCGCGTGGCGGCTACCGGCTTGGCCATGGCGAACTCAAGGACCATATGTTTCTAGATGGCTTGGAAGATGCTTACGACAAGGGCCGTTTGATGGGTTCGTTCGCCGAGGAATGCGCCAGCAAGTACAGCTTCACCCGTGAAGCGCAGGACGAATTCGCCCTGCGCTCACTGTCCCGCGCGCAGGAGGCAATTGGAAGTGGCAAGTTCAAGGCCGAAATCGCTGCCGTCACCATTGCCGGCCGTAAAGGCGATGTCTTGATCGATACCGATGAGCAACCGGGCAAAGCCATGCCAGAGAAAATTCCCAGCCTGAAGCCCGCTTTCAAGAAAGACGGCACCGTCACCGCTGCCAATTCCAGTTCCATTTCCGATGGTGCCGCTGCATTGGTGCTGATGCGCGAATCTGACGCCAAGGCCCGAGGCCTCAAGCCGTTAGCGCGCATTGTCGGCCATGCTAGTCACGCCCATGCCCCGGCTTGGTTCACCACGGCACCCGTCAACGCCATGCAAAAGCTGTTTGAAAAAACCGGCTGGAGTTCCGACAGCGTCGACCTGTATGAAATCAATGAAGCCTTCGCCGTAGTAACTATGGCTGCCATGCATGACCTGAACCTACCTGGCGACAGGGTCAATGTCCACGGAGGCGCAACCGCACTGGGCCACCCTATCGGGGCAAGTGGCGCACGCATCGTTACCACGCTGATCTATGCATTACAACAATATGGCAAGCGCCGCGGCGTCGCCAGCCTCTGTATTGGCGGAGGGGAAGCCACCGCTTTAGCGGTGGAGTTGTGCTGAACCGGCTGGATATCAGGCGCAGATAGAATGAAAATGCCCCCTGTGCGGAGACGTCATGCCATGTTCCCAGTCCTACGTTTGTCTCTCCTATTTGTCCTGCTGCCTGCCAGTGCAACGATACGTATTGGGCTATGTGAGTGCGATTCACCCCCGCTATTGGAATTCGCACCGCAAAGCACCGAACCCGTAGGTGGCCTGATCAAGGACATCGGTGACCTGATTGCTGGCCAGATGAATGAGGAAAAAGCCTACGTGGTGTTATCACGCAAGCGGATAGACCCTGCGCTGCAAAAGGGCGAAGTCGATCTGGTCTGTTACCTGAACCCCGCATGGACTTCGGTCGCGCCCCAATTGCATTGGACAGATGATGTCGTGCCACAAACGGAAGTCGTGGTGGTGGATCGCAATCGGGCAGAAAAAGTGCGCAACATGGAAGACCTGAAAGGGATGCGGCTGGGGCTGATCCATGGCTTTCATTACCCCCAGCTCGTGCCCCTGATCGTTGTAGGCAAGATCAAGCCGGTCTATGAAAATGACCATCTCTCCAACTACAAGCTGTTGGAACAAAAGCTGGTTGATGGGGTGGTCAGCTCAGACCTACAAGTTGCCTATCACCAACGCAATACAGCTCCCGGCACGCAAGCTCAGGGGGTATCCGCACTGGTGCTGAGCGCTATGCCTACCTTTTGTGCAGTGCCCAAAGCCAGCCCGATCAAGGTCGAACGGGTAATGCAAGCCGTACAGCAACTCAAGGCACAGGGTGCGTTCGACAAACTTATCAATCGCTACCGTCAGAACGAGCACACCCCGAGTAAAACTGAAAGACCATGACGCTCTATTTTGAAGACCTGAAACCCGGACGAGTATTCAAAGCCGGCCCCATCGCAGTAGAACCTGCCGCAGTCCGTGACTTCGCCCAACAGTACGACCCCCAGGCGTTTCACCTTGATGAAGCCGCCGGCATTGCCAGCGTTTTCGGCAGCCAGGTCGCCAGTGGCTGGCAAACTGCCGCCTATACCATGCGTATGATGGCCGATAGCGAATTGGCTCGCATTGCCAACGGGCTTGTCGGCCTGCAAGTCGACAAGCTGATGTGGCATCAACCTGTCAAACCCGGCGACGTGCTCACCGCAGAGTTCGACGTCATGGGCCGCAAGCACTCCCGCTCCAAGCCCGACTTTGGCGTCGTGCAGCTGGCTTGGCGCACCTTCAATCAGCAAGGTGATTTAGTGATGAGCCTGGAATGTGCAATCTGGGTCGCCGTACGAGGCCAGTAGGCATCGCAACATCAAGACACGGCTGCCAGCACAACGCTGCTTGAAACAAATGATAAGAACGAGGAGAGAACATGATTCTCAGTGAAGAACACCAGATGATTCGCGCCAGCGTACGCGACTTCGCCAGTGAAAAACTTTGGCCGACCGCAGGCATGCGTGACGAGACCTACGCTTTTCCGCACGAAGAACTCGCCATGGCGGCAGAGCTTGGCTTGTTGGGGCTTACCGTACCGACCAAATGGAATGGCGCAGGCCTGGACTACCTGGCCGCAGCGATTGCCATCGAGGAACTGGCCGCCGGCGATGGTGCCTTTTCCACCATCGTCTCAGTACACAACTCGGTCGGTTGCGGCCCTATCCTCGCATTTGGCACCCCTGCCCAGAAAGACAACTACCTGATGAAGCTGGCTGCTGGTGAATATCTGGCAAGCTTTTGCCTGACCGAACCACAGGTAGGCTCGGAAGCGGGCGCAATCAAAACCCGCGCCGTCAAGGATGACGACAGTTATGTACTGAATGGGGCCAAACAATTCATCACCAATGGCAAGAACAGCAAATTAGCCATCGTGATTGCCGTAACCGATCCAGCCAAGGGCAAGAAAGGCTTGTCGGCCTTCATCGTGCCAACCAATACTCCTGGCTACACCGTGGCCCGAGTCGAGAAAAAGTTGGGCCAAGCCGCATCAGACACCTGCGCCATCGTGCTGGATGACTGCCGGATACCCGCCGCCAATTTGCTGGGCCAGGAAGGAGAAGGCTACAAGGTGGCTCTGGCCAGCCTTGAATCCGGCCGCATTGGTATCGCCGCCCAGGCACTGGGAATGGCACGGTCGGCCTACGAATGTGCCTTGCGCTATAGCAAGGAGCGCATCACCTTCGGCAAGCCGATTTTCGAACACCAGGCAGTCAACTTCCGTTTAGCCGATATGGCCACCCAACTGGAGGCCGCTCGTCAGCTTATTTGGCATGCCGCCTGTCTCAAAGATGCCGGCCAGCCCTGCTTGAAAGAGGCCAGCATGGCAAAACTCTTCGCCAGCGAAATGGCCGAGCGAGTCTGCTCGGATGCGATCCAAGTTCACGGGGGCTATGGTTATCTGTGCGACTTTCCGTTGGAACGCATCTACCGAGATGTGCGGGTATGCCAAATTTACGAAGGCACCAGCGATATTCAACGAATCGTCATTGGCCGCGCCATCGGCGACGAGGTATGAACAAGACCGCGTCACCCGGGCGCTAGGTTTATTCAATGTGGGCATAACAAATCCAGACCCCCACGATTCCCAAACCTATCGCAGCGCCTGAACAGACGGAAGAACCATGCAAGAGCAAATCGAACGCATCCACCCCGATCAAGCCGATGTACTGCGTGATCTAAGGCTTCGGGGGTTGGAAGAAGCACCCGAGGCTTTTGGCCCCCGGTACACCGACATTGCAGCCCGACCAAAGGAATATTGGCATCAACATGTCCTTCACTATGCCAGCAGCCAGGATTCCGCCACCTTTTTGCTGTACCGCAATGGCAAACCCGTTGGTATGGCGGGTGCGTATCTGGAAGGTAGCCGACGCGACCATGCCTACATTTGCAATATGTGGGTAGACCCCACCTACCGGCGTGGCGGGGCTGGCGGGCGGCTGGTCGATACCGCCACCCGTTGGTTGGCGGAACAAGGCGTGGAAAGAATCAACGCCTGGGTGGTGGAAACCAACACGACGGCGCTTCGTTTTTATGAAACCCTTGGTTTTGTGCGAGATAAAAATAGGCGGCAGATGCCCAGCAGCCCGGAAGCACAAGAGATCCTGCTGGTCTTCGACACCGCCTTACTATGAGATTCGAGTACATGAGGATTTAACGACACGAGCGCCCTGATCACAGCTATGCAGCAGACTTTGAACAGGCTCTCAGAGCCTGTTTACGATCTGTCGCAAACAGTCATCAGCAGGGTGAAGCGCAATTCCGATCAACCCATTGCCTCAGTATGTTTGCCAAGACGCCACCACCACCTTACTACGCCGTCATCTTTACCTCGCTACGTACCCCGCTTCAGGATGGTTATGCCGACATGTCCGACCGTATGGTCGCACTGGCAGCTCACCAGCCCGGGTTTCTGGGCGTGGAATCGGTGCGCGATGCAAATGGCCTCGGCATTACCGTTTCCTATTGGGCCAGCGAAGCCGATATCGCTGATTGGAAACACCATGCCGAACACACCCTGGCGCGCGAGCAAGGCCGAGTCGCCTGGTATGAAGGCTACGAAACCCGCGTAGCCAAAGTCGAGCGCGCGTACACCTTCAAACGCCAAGACCCCTAACCCTTTACCGTAGACCCCATCGCATGCATATATTCCACCTTGACGCCATCAGCCAGGACCGCCAGACCCATGCTTCGCCTTACCTGGAGTTTCTACGTACGCACGATATGAGCGCCGGTCTCTACCATCTGGAACCGGGTGCGCAGGATACCCAGGGCGCACACCAGGAAGACTGTCTGTATTTCGTGATTACCGGCGCCGCGGTCATGCAGGTAGGCGACGATGAGGTTCAAGTAAGCGCCGGCAGCCTGGTGCATGTACCCGCCAAGGTCGCACCGCGTTTTCGCACTGTCCATAGCGCACTCGATGTGCTGGTGGTGTTTGCGCCAGCCGAATCCGTCCCCACGGTCGAAATACGGGCTTCGGTCTAAGAACCAGTCTAAAGTCTGCTGCGCGTCGGCAATATGGCGTTGAAAACACCCTCGGAATGCTCATTTACCACTTGTAAACTCCGCTACCTCGGCTGTTTACGCCTTATCTTGCCTTAGCTCGCGAGACTTTAGAAAGGTTCTAAGAACGTATTCACGATCTGTCACGAGCAGCTGTCAGCGGGGTGAAGCGCAGCGCAGAAACCGGAATGTACTTTTGTACATGAGGATTTCGAGCAGCACATGAGCTTGATTACAGCTGCGCAGCTAGATCGGGAACAAGTTCTGATTGCCATTCCGTTCCCGCCCATCATCAGGCAGGCAAACAAGATAGCCTCTGAAAAACACTGCTTCTCAGCGAGAAAAGAAGCAAACAAATGATATCGATGCAACATGCATCAGCCCCGCAAGCAGATATGTTTTGTAAGCCATGCCGTATCGCGACGAAGATGGAGTTTTAGAGCGCCCAATAAAGCGTGACAACATGAATATCCTGCCCAGCACTATCAATCCGAAATCAGCCCAGTTCCAGACCAACTACAACGCCATGCGGGTGTTGGTGGAAGACCTGCGCACCAAAGCAGCCGCTGTGGAACAAGGCGGCGGCGATGTGGCCCGTCAACGGCATACTGCCCGTGGCAAACTGCTGCCGCGCGATCGCGTGGCGCAACTGCTTGATGTGGGTTCGCCTTTTCTGGAAATCGGCCAATTGGCGGCGCATGGCCAATACGATGACCAGGTCCCCTCGGCTGGCCTCATCACAGGCATAGGCCGGGTTTCGGGTGTGGAATGCATGATTATCGCCAACGATGCCACGGTGAAGGGCGGCACCTACTATCCGCTAACGGTGAAGAAGCACCTGCGAGCACAGGAAATCGCTTTGCAGAATCGCCTGCCCTGCATTGCCTTAGTTGATTCTGGCGGGGCCAATCTGCCCAACCAGGATGAAGTCTTCCCCGACCGGGACCACTTTGGCCGTATCTTCTACAACCAAGCCACACTGTCGGCGCAGGGTGTCCCACAGATAGCCGCCGTGATGGGCAGCTGTACGGCAGGTGGCGCCTATGTCCCCGCGATGTCCGACTATAGCGTGATGGTGAAAAACCAAGCCACCATCTTCCTGGCCGGCCCGCCACTGGTGCGCGCCGCCACTGGTGAAGTGGTGACAGCCGAGGAACTGGGGGGGGCAGACGTACACGCAAAGATTTCCGGCGTCGCCGATTACTACGCCCATAACGATGCCCATGCGCTGGACCAGGTACGCCGCATCGTCGCCAATATCAACTGGCAAAAGCCCCTGAACATCGCCCTGAAGCCTGTGGAGGCACCCCGCTATCCTGCTGAAGAACTGTACGGCATCGTCGGCGCTGATCTGAAAAAGCCCTTCGACATCCGGCAGGTTATCGCCCGGATTGTGGATGGCAGCCACTTTGATGAATTCAAGGAAACCTACGGCGCGACGCTGGTCACCGGTTTTGCCCACATTTACGGTATGCCAGTGGGCATCATTGCCAATAACGGTGTGTTGTTTTCCGAAAGCGCCCAGAAAGGCGCACACTTTATCGAGCTGTGCAGCCAACGCAGCATTCCGCTGGTCTTCCTGCAGAACATCACGGGGTTCATGGTCGGCAAGAAATACGAAGCGGAAGGCATCGCCAAGCATGGGGCCAAGATGGTAACTGCCGTGGCGACCTCGAAGGTACCCAAGTTCACCATCATCATTGGCGGCAGCTTTGGGGCGGGTAACTATGGGATGTGCGGCCGTGCCTATAGCCCCAATTTCATGTTCATGTGGCCCAATGCGCGCATTGGTGTGATGGGCGGTGAACAGGCTGCGGGCGTGCTGGCCCAGGTACGCGAAGAAGCACTCGCCAAGAAAGGTCAAATCCTTAGCGACGCCGATCGCGAAGCGATCAAGCAACCATTACGTGAGCAATTCGAGGCACAAAGCCTGCCCTACTACGCCACCAGCCGGCTATGGGACGATGGCATCATCGACCCCAAAGACACGCGCCGAGTGCTGGGCTTGGCGATTTCTGCCAGCCTGAACAAACCCATAGAGGAAACCCGCTTCGGCGTGTTCCGCATGTGATGCCGTTGAAGATTTGGGTGGATGCCGACGCGTGCCCCGGCGTCATCAAGGAAATTCTGTTCCGCGCGGCGGAACGCTGGCAAGTAACGACGACACTGGTCGCGAATCAACTGATTCGCGTGCCGCCCTCCGCCCATATTCGTAACTTGCAGGTGCCAAAGGGTTTCGACGTGGCGGATAACGAGATTGTCCTACGTGTGGTAGCAGGAGACTTGGCAATTACCGCTGATATCCCACTGGCGGCGCAAGTCATCGAAAAAGGCGGGCGGGCGCTCAACCCACGCGGCGAGTTTTATAGCCCGGAGAACATAGCCGAACGACTGCAGCTGCGTGATTTGATGGCGCAATTGCGAGACAGCGGTGTGGATACCGGTGGGCCCGCAGCACTCAGCCAGGCAGACCGACAGGCATTCGCCAAACAGTTGGATAAGTTTCTACAGGCCAACATGGCCAACCTCTAGTTCATTTCAGTAAACCAAACGCGCAGCAGACGCGTACCAATAGAGCCTTAATACGGCGGCACCACTACCAAGAAGGAGACAGATCATGAGCAAATCGCTAAGCATCGAGATCAACGCGAGCGGCATTGCCACTCTGACGCTCAACCGTATCGAGCGCCACAACGCGTTCGATGATGAGTTCATCGTCGAGATGACCAGCGCATTGGAAGGGTTGGCTACCAATCCGGCAGTGCGGGTGTTGGTTCTGGCAGCCACCGGCAAAAGCTTTTCCGCGGGGGCAGACTTGGGGTGGATGAAACGCATGGCCAGCTATGGCGAAGCCGAAAACCTGGCCGATGCACAGAAACTCGCCAAGCTGATGCACACCCTCGATAGCCTGCCTATTCCCACTATTGCCGCGGTGCAAGGGCCTGCCTATGGCGGCGGCGTGGGGCTCATCGCTTGTTGCGACATGGTATTTGCCTCGCCCGAAGCGCAGTTCTCGCTCACCGAAGTCAAGTTGGGCCTGATTCCAGCAGTCATCTCACCTTACGTCATCCGTAAGATTGGCGTGGCCCAGGCGCGCCGCTATTTCCTCTCGGCAGAACGCTTCAGTTCCACCACCGCCCAACGTATCGGCTTGGTACATGAATTGGCCCCGCAAGATGAAGTCATCGTGCTTGCTCATAGTTGGGCTACTCAACTGCTCAATAACGGCCCCATGGCCATGGCAGCCGCCAAGCGATTGGTCGCCGAGGTGGCTGATCGCCCTATTTGCAGCGAACTGAATGACTTGTGCGCAAAGCGCATCGCGGCACAACGGGTCAGCAATGAAGGCCAGGAAGGGTTGACTGCCTTTATTGAAAAACGACCACCCAACTGGGTCAAACACTAGTACGCGCAAACTACAGGCATCACCCAGCCCTCGCTGATTGGGGATGTCTGTCAGTTCAATAACTCCGTCTCGAGCACCCCTGATGTTTAAGAAAATACTCATTGCCAACCGCGGCGAGATCGCCTGCCGCGTCATTGCCACCGCCCGCAAGCTCGGCATCAAGACGGTTGCTGTCTATTCCGATGCCGATGCGGAAGCCCGACACGTGAAACTGGCAGACGAAGCCATTCGGCTTGGCCCACCCGCACCGCGTGAATCCTATTTACGCAGTGATCTGATTCTGGCGATTGCAAAGCAAACCGGTGCAGAAGCCATTCATCCCGGTTATGGCTTCCTGAGTGAAAACGCCGACTTCGCCACCGCATGTATGGAAGCCGGTGTTGTGTTCATTGGCCCACCGGCAAGCGCCATCTCGGCCATGGGTTCCAAGTCAGCCGCCAAGACCTTGATGGAAACCGCGTCTGTTCCATTGGTGCCGGGCTATCACGGCGACAAACAGGATTTGGCGCTACTGCAGCGGGAAGCCGACAAGATGGGCTACCCGGTGTTGATCAAAGCATCGGCTGGTGGAGGTGGCAAGGGCATGAAGATCGTCGAGAAATCGGCCGACTTCACCGCCCAATTAGCATCTGCCCAGCGTGAGGCGCAGTCGAGCTTTGGCGACGCGCGCGTGCTGATTGAAAAATACCTGACCAAACCGCGTCATATCGAAATCCAGGTGTTTGCCGACACGCACGGTGACGCTGTCTACCTGTTCGAACGCGACTGCTCGGTGCAGCGCCGCCATCAAAAAGTATTGGAAGAAGCTCCTGCACCGGGCATGACGACCGAGCGCCGTGTCGAAATGGGCACCGCCGCCGTCAATGCCGCCAAAGCTATTGGTTATGTGGGTGCGGGTACGGTGGAATTCATCTTCGACACGTTGACTGGCGCGTTCTACTTCATGGAAATGAACACCCGCTTGCAAGTGGAACACCCCGTTACAGAGATGATTACGGGCCAGGATTTAGTTGAATGGCAACTGCGGGTAGCCAGCGGCGAGTCGCTCCCACTTAAGCAGCACGAGCTGAAAATTCACGGTCATGCATTCGAAGCACGTGTTTATGCGGAAGACCCTGCACGCGACTTCCTACCGCAAATCGGCCACCTGCTGCATCTACGTCAGCCGGCTGAAAATGCCCATGTCCGTGTCGATACCGGTGTGGAGAGCGGCGACGAAATTTCACCGTGGTACGACCCGATGATCGCAAAGCTGATCGTTTGGGATGAAAGCCGCGAACGTGCGTTAGACCGCTTAGCCCATGCGCTGAGCGAATACGAAGTGGTGGGGCTAGATACCAACCTGGCTTTCCTACGGCAGTTGGCCAGCCACCCGGCCTTTGCGGCTTGTGAACTCGATACGGGCTTTATCGCCCGCCACCATGCTGTGCTGATCCCCCCGACGCCCCCGGTTGGCACCGACACACTGGCGATGGCTGCACTGGCTGAATTGGCGCAGGTTGAAGCGCATAACCTGACTATGCGGCAACGCTCCAGCGAGCCAGCCTCGCCTTGGTGGGAAGCCGATGGCTGGCGATTGAACCAAGACAACCGCCATGCACTGCATTTTCGCGCAGGCGACCAGGAATATGCCGTCATTGCCCACTATGCCGATACAGGCTATCTGTTGGAAATCGGTAACGAAAAGTTGGACGCCAACGGCAGCCTGCATGGCCAGCAACTGCGAACCGTAATCAACGGCCACCGCCTGCAAGCCACGGTGGTGCGTGATGGCAGCCGACTGACGGTAGTGTGTAACGGCACCAATACCGAATTAGATGCCTTCAATCCCCTATTGGTAGGCCTGCAAGCCGCCGAAGCAACAGGTGGCCTTAACGCACCGATGCCTGGCACGGTGGTAACGGTTCACGTCAAAGTAGGGGACATGGTCGAGAAAGACACCCCGCTGGTGATTCTAGAAGCCATGAAGATGGAGCACACAATCCTGGCCCCACAGGCTGGTACCGTAAAAGAGGTATTTTTCGAGAAGGGTGAGCAGGTAACGGAAGGGGCCGCATTATTGGAAATTACGCCAGCCATTGAAGCTGCGACTATTACACAATAATCGAACGCCACATAATAAATAAAAAACCGCAACGAATTAAGACATTGCGGTCTTATATTTATCTGCCCATTACTGCTGGACTGAATCAGTCCGTACCATATTTTGGCGAACGAGGACCATATAGAATCTGCCCATTACTACCTGCGGACAACAAACGCTCGCTGGTAATGCCTGCGTATTTATGCGCGTTATCCGACAGGGTATTAGCAACTTGATTAATCAGGGCCGAAATCAAAATAGATGTCAATCCATCTCCACTATTAGACGAATTGTTTTCCGTACTGGAAGAACGAGCGCTGCCAGACCATAAAACCTGCCCGGTTTTCAGGTCAACAAGCTTACCCTGGGCGGCAACCGTCACCTCGCTACTGATCAGCTTGAAGCTGGTGCCATACTCTTGGATGGTGACGTACAGCGCAGCATCAGCACCAAAAATCTCACGCAGCTTTTTTGCGGAAACACCGTGAACCTCATCCGCATTGTTTAAGCCATTTTCGCGGAACGCTTCATTGGCCAATGCCACAGGCACTACGTAATAACCTGATTCTGCCAAGGGGTGGGTCATTTGCGACAGCATGCTGTAAGTCGCCTTAACATCCGGCGAGCGATTCAGCGGTGGCAAGACCAGTATCGACTTAGGGCGGCTTTGTTTGAATGCCGAATAATCGTAAGCCTTCGGCGTGGCACAGCCCGTTGCCAATACAGCTAGCAATAGCGCAGCTCCGACTCCTTTGATGGCATCAAAAGTCATCATGTTCTTTCATTTCTTGAATTTGCTAAGCATGAAATCCATGAAAGTCGTGGATTCTGGAAACTGTGCTTTTTCGGCTTCAAGTTGCTGTCGAACCTGATCACTCTTGCCTACCTTGCCATACAACATGGCAAGGTGCGCGTGGTAGCCAGGAGGCAGCGCCTCTCCCCTGGCCTGTGCCTTTTGCATATCCCTTTCCAGCGCACTGATTTGCTCTTCAGGGCTTGATCCACCATCCTTGAGCGACTCATACACCTGTTGCTGATAGCTACCCCAGTTATACAAAGCCCTGGAATTCGAATGCGTCGCACACCCGCCAAGCATGGTGGCGCCGAAGACAATACCGGCGACCACCACGCGACTGGAAAAATTGGATTTCATGAATGAAGGCTCAGAGGATTATTGCGCAGGACGCCATGCACCCGACTCAACACCGGCGACAAGCTTGTTAACGGCTTCGCGGATGGCCAGGTCAAGCACCTTGCCGTTGAGGGTGGAGTCATAACTGGCTGTACCGCCAAAACCCACGACTTCGCGGTTCGACAAGCTGTATTCACCGGCGCCCTGCGACGAGAACACGACTTCAGACGTCTGTACATTCACGACGTTGATATTTACCTTGGCATAGGCGACTTGCGACTTACCGCGCCCCAAGATGCCGAATAGTTGCTGGTCGCCCACTTCCTTGCGGCCAAACTCAGTAACGTCACCTGTCAGCACATAGTCTGCACCCTTGATCGCTTGGGTTTTGCGTGACAAAGCGGCTTCCTGGGCAGCTTCACTCATGTTTTCGCGGTCAAGCACATTAAACCGGCCGGTTTGCTGCAAGTGGGTCATCAAAATGGTTTTGGCTTGCCCACCCAGACGGTCCACGCCATCCGAGAAGATACCGCGCATAAAATTCGAACGATTATCAAACTTGCCGATACTGATCATGCTGCGTGCACCAGTGTAAGTGGTACCGGCCGATGTCACTTTAGCGACGTCCAAACTGCGTGATTGTTCAGTGGCGCAACCAGTCAGGGCAGCTAGCAACGTAATACATAGAATAGATTTATTCATAAAAATGAAGTCCGCAAAGTTTAAAAATGCACTACTGCCGCACCCAATGAAGCACGGCAGCGCAAAAACACACCATTTACCCAAGCTGATTGCAATACGCAGAACAGAACACATTCATCATGCACACTCTGCCCAACTTTAACAGTAAAGAGTCTATCAAGCAGGTAAAAGCGGATAAATCTATAAAAACTAGATTCTTAGTTAAGAATAATTAAACAATCACACCTTACTTATACAATGTCCCATAACATTCCGGGGCTGCAGCCAAGTATGGCGATTGCAACCCCGTAAGCCCCGACAAGGGGCGTACTATAAATTACGGAACAGCCACATTTAACAAATATCTGCGGCTTACAGCACTGCAAATACCTGCCCGGTTCGTAAACCTTCCACGCTTTTACTGTATGCCAATGCCACACGACTGGCCGAAACCGCGACAAAACCACGGAAATACGGTGCATAGGATGCCATCGACTCTTCCACCACCGTTGGGCTGACGGCGTTGATGCGCAAGCCCCGTGCCAGTTCAATTGCCGTGCCGCGCACAAAGCCATCGATAGCACTGTTGATTGTGGATACACACACACCATAACGGATTGGGTCATGACTGAGTACACCACTGATTAGTGTGAAAGACCCGCCATCATTGAGGTACGGTTGCCCTGCAACGACCAGATTAACCTGTCCCATCAACTTATCCTGCAAGCCAGCCAACATATGGGTAGGCGTCAATTCCTGCACAGAAATAAACGGCGCGCCACCAGCGGCCGAGACAATGGCATCCACCTTTCCCACCTTGGCAAACAATTGCTCTACGCTCGCTAAATCGGTCATATCGGCCTGATAGTCGATCGACTTGTTTTGCAATGCCTCGCTGCTCCGCCCTACTCTCACAACTTCATGGCGTGCACTCAGTTCATTGAGCACTGCTTTGCCTATGGTGCCAGTTGCACCAAACAGAACAACTTTCATGATGCTTTCCTTTTGTTAACTTAAAATTGACAGTGCAGAGTTTACCTAGCACAAAATAGCGGATAAACCCGCTAAAACTGACTTTTGAGTTAACCACATGGAAACAATAACCCCACGTTTTCAATGGTCGATGACTTTCCTAGCTGTCATTGAGCAGGGCGGATTCAGCGCGGCGGCAAATCATCTTGGCCACTCCAAGGCTCATGTCAGCAAGCAAATCAGCCAATTGGAACGCGCCCTGGGCGCATCGCTATTGCACCGAAGCACGCGACGCATGGTCCTGACCGAGTCAGGGAAGCACTATTTGGTCTACTGCCAGCAACTTCGGGACACGCTGGACGAAGCCAGCCGCGCCGTTGGCAACCTACACAAACACATTGAAGGCTTGATTCGCCTCACCGCGCCCACCAACTTAGGCGTTAACTTTGTAGGGGACCTACTGGTAGCATTTCGTGCGCGCTACCCACAAACACAGATTGAACTCGACCTAAGCCAGCAAATGCGTGATTTGATAGGCGAGCAATACAGTCTGGCGATACGTACCGGCCAACCACAAGATGAACGACTGATTGCACGGCCGCTTGGCATCGTCCAAGAGTGGATCGTAGCGGCCCCAGCGCTGACTGATCGGTTAGGCTACCCACAAACACCGCAGGCTCTGTTGGAGCGGCCATGCGTCATCAACAGCCATTATATTGACGGCGCGAAGTGGCTATTCATGCAGGCTGATCACAACGAGTGCATTGAGATACCACGCCACTTTTGCGTTAACAATTACGCAGCGCTACGCCATTTAGCGCTGGCAGGTGCCGGCTACGTCAAGGTACCGGACTATCTGGTCGCACGGGATATCCAGCTTGGGCGGCTTCAACCCGTATTGACGACCTATACCTTGCCCCATACCCCGCTGTATTTGGTCTACCCATCGCTAAGACCCCAACCCGCCAAGGTTAGAGCGCTCATCGACTTTATCTGCGAGTGGTTTGACCAGCACTTGCCGACGAATAAATCCAACAGCGTCTAAGAACTTGTTTACGATCTGTCGCGAGCAGCTGTCAGCTGGGTGAAGCGCAGCGCAGAAACCGGAATGTACTTTTGTACATGAGGCTGCGAACTTCTTGGTGCGGAGCACCGTAGCAGTTCGGCGTCCCCCTTGCGGGGGCTATTGAGCAGCACATGAACCCTGATCACGGCTGCGTAGCAAGATCGTAAACAGGTTCTAAGGCTTGGTTTCTATTTGAATTCGTCGAGTAAAACCTACCCAGCGACACCAAGTAGATTCAAGTAAGCGGGTCGAGGTAGGCCGCAAGCATCTTCTTATCAAGCCGGCCTGCATGAGCTGCCACCTTGTTTCCCTGCGCGTCATAAATCAGGGTGAATGGCAGCGCACCGATATTGTTGCCCTCGGCACGCATCAACTCCAATGCAGTCTGCTCGCCCACCAACACCGGGTAGGCGATGCCCAGCTCCTTGACGAACTTCTGGACATCCGCAGGGTTATCGATGGCAAGCCCCACAAAACGGACCTTGTCACCCAAGGCCTTTTGAGTTTCCACGAATTCGGGCATTTCTTCGCGACAGGGTGCGCACCAAGTCGCCCAGAAATTAAGTACCATGGGCTTACCACGCCATTGCACCAACGGTTGGGACTTGCCTTGCAGGTCATTGAAACTCGCTTGCCATAGTCCTGGCGCAACGTTAGCAGCAGGGGCAGTAGCAACCGCGGTTGCCCCAATAGCAGAGGGCCCCTTCCACCACGCGACGCTCCCGCCTGCCAGCAATGCCACCGCGGCAACGATCAAATACGGACTGCTTTTTTTCATGGCTGGACTCTGGGGGAAACGCTATTGAGCCGTTGCACAAAGCGATCGGCCTCTTCAAAACCTATCAATCGCTGCCCAATCTCTTCACCCTTGGCACCGAAAAAGATCGTGCCGGGGGGACCGAAAAGCCCAAAGCGCTTGAGTAGCGCCTTGTGTTCCGGCGTATTGGCAGTGACATCAGCCTTAAGCAATACAAAATTAGCCAAGCTGCGCTGTACTGCAGCGTCTGCGAAAGTATAGCGTTCCATTTCCTGGCAGCTGACGCACCAATCCGCATAGAAATCCAGCAATACCGTCTTGCCTTTGGCGGCTGCAACGGCCGCATTTAGCTCTGCCATGCTATTGACCGGTTGAAAGGCCAGTTTATGTTCCGCCGCAACAGCAACGCCACCAACAAAGGGTTTCAATGGCTGTAGCGGATCACGCGCACCCCCCAGCAACCCCACCAGTTGAGCCATACCCACCAACGCCAATAGCACACCCAGGGCTTTGCCCAACCGTGTAATCGGTTTGACATGCGGCGACAGAGAATCGAAAGCTGACAAACCCACACCGGCGCCGATGGCCAACGCCGCCCACCCCAGCATAAAGGCCCACTCAGGCAAAACAGGACGCGCTATCCACAAAGCCACTGCCAAAAGTAGGGTGCCAAATACATTCTTGACCCCAGTCATCCATGCACCAGCCTTAGGTAGGGCATGCCCCCCAAGCACCCCTACGACCAACAGCGGCGTACCAACACCAAGCGCCAGCAGATAAAAAGCCAGCATGCCAAACAGCACATCCGCACGCGCACCAACCACGCCCAAACCGGCAGCCAATGGCGGCCCCATACAAGCGCCAACAATTAATGAGGACAGTGCCCCCATCAAAAAGACGGAAGCCAATCGGCCGCCACCCAGGCGGTTCGATGCATCGTTGACCCGGCTTTGCAGCGCACTGGGCAGCTGGAGGTTGAACAAACCGAACATGGACAGCGCCAGGAAGACAAATACCAATGCAAGCGCGGCGATAACCCAAAGGTTTTGTAATGTTGCGACCAGAAACGAACCTGTCAGTGCGGCTACAGCCCCCACAGCGGCATACACCACCGCAATCCCTTGTACATAGGCCATGGCCAACGTAAAACCACGCCACTTACCTACCTGCTGGCCTTGCCCAACAATAAGCGAAGAGATGATCGGGATCAGCGGATACATACACACTGTCGCTGCCATCCCCAGCCCGGCAAGGTAAAAAGCCAGCAGCAACGCCCAACCATCCAAACCGGCGAATGGCCCTTGGACGGGTATCGCGGTTGCCGCCAGAGGGCGCGCGGTTTGTTCAAATGCTTCCACGACAGTTGGCGAAGGAGGCGCTATAGGTTCGGGAGAAGTAACTGGTTCTGCTGGTAAAGACTCAGAAGGCGATGCGACAGGGGCGGGTGTCAATTTGGGAGCAGAGACAGGGGCTACGGCATGGACTGCCGGCACCTGCCTGGTTGGCGTGGTGGCTTCATTCGGTGCACCAAACAATTTATCCAAGACATCCGGTTCAGAAGCGGCTCCGCCCCCAGCAAGCGATAACTCTACGGTCTCTGGCGGATAACACACACCAGCATCGGCACAACCTTGCGAGACCAGTTTAAGTTTTGCATTGGCCGGCCAAGGCTTATCCGTATTTAGCGGTACTTCCAAGACATGCCGATAGGTCTCAACCTCACCGAAATACTCATCATGCTTCTTCTTCCCAGGCGGTAATTCGCCCTTCACATCGCCATCTGGCAAAAGGGTAAACTTGATCCGGTCCCGATACAGGTAGTAACCCTCGGCAATCCGAAACTTCAGCGTGGCGGTTTTTTCCCCTGTTTTAGCAAGTGAGGGCTTGAAAGCCTGGTCTCCCGGCAGCAACTCATCTGTCGTTGCCCCCAAGGCATAACTGGTGAGGAACCCAACGAGCAGAAAATGGACAAACCGTTTCATACCCTTGCCCTCGTGCAACCCAGGGACTTTGGCGACAATTGGCAGACGCCGATCATAGGCAGCAGATGTTGGGTCTGGCCTATGCATGGCTGAGGCTGGTGACGGGGCGTGACGGTTTTAATCGACATCAAGATCTCGTGAGCGGTTTCGGATTAACCCTGCAGGTATCACAACAAAGCATCAGGGCGGGATAAGCGCGTACAACCACGCATTACACCGCCCGGCCTTTCGCAACAACGCCAATGGGCGGGTTGCACAATACGACTAATTGGGAATCAGTTTCAAGCATGTTCATTCGACTATTACCCTTGCTAGGGGTTTCCTTGCTGGCGCTGCCCGTGCTGGAATTATTTGCCTCGATCTGGCTGGCAGACGAAATTGGCTGGTGGTTAGCTTTCTGGCTATTCGCCAGCGCCCTAGTAGGCCTGGGCATCTTGAAGAGTTGGCGGGCCACCACCGCCTGGGCTTTGCTCGATAGTGTCAGGGCAGGAGAACTACCTCTCGGCCGGTTATTCTGGGTAGCGCGCACACTGGTTGCGGCTTTGTTGTTTATCTTTCCCGGCCCTATCAGCGATGTCATCGGCCTAATGTTGATATTGCCGTGGCCTGGTGGGAAAACGATTCGATTCGGGCAGGGTAGCGCCCCTACCACGCCAGATGATATCTACGAGGGCGAATTCACACGTGTTGACGAGAGTGCGCGCCCTTTGCCTCATGAAGCTAGAAAATAACCGCTTCACCACCTTTCAGGTCGCGCCCCATTCGCTGCTGTCGCCGCGAATGGGGCATGGTAATCAGGCGATCACAATGTATTGAAAGACCCCTTGCTCTATCGGGGCCAGCGCAAATTGAAGCATCATCTGCAAGATCAGCAGTAACACCATCGGGCTGAGGTCTATGCCGCCAATGGTCGGTATCAGTTTGCGCAACGGACTCAAAAATGGCCGGCTGATGGCATCCAGCATCGGCGAAAGCGGATTATAGGGACTCACCCAACTGAGGACCGCCTGCACAAGCACAGTGGCAAATAGCAGGTATAGCGACAGCCGCATCAATTCGACCAGCGATAACATCACCAATCCAATCGCCGCTACCGGCGTCAGCAAGTTGATGGGCCAAGGCGAAAGCAGCAATAGTACGAAATGCATCAGCAACGCACTTAACCAAGCCAACAACAGCGTAGCCGTATCGTATCCTCCTATGCTACCCACCCATTTACGCAGCGGCAGAACCGCAAAATTGGTGAGCTTGACCGTAAACTGTGCCAACGGGTGCCCAAAGGGTGCACGCGCCAATTGCAGGTAAAAGCGCAACAACAAGTTCAGGATTAAAAAGCTGACGAGATTACGGACCAGAAAACTGAGTGCTTCGGCGAACATGATTTATCCAACAATGGCGGCAAGCGCGAGCTGCCGGATGATGATTGAGCGCTTAATTCTAGATGGGGCTAAACGATGAAACGACCGGGTTCATGCACTACTCAACGTCCTCTCAAGTACACGCTGTTTTTTACACTGTACTTACAACGGCCACAGCGGGTGTGCTGAGATAAGAATGTATCAGACCGCTCCCTCGCGAGATCGGTTCATGCCATGGCCAGAGTTGCCCACTCTGCGCGATTTCAGGTAATCGAGATGAAAATAATGCACGCTCAGAACGTCAATCCAGCAATCGTGCCGCCACTTTATAGCTGACCAGTCGCTACTGCTACCAAATTACCGATGTAGGCAGACGCCATCAAGCTCGGCCCAGTTCATCTGCCAGTTCGGCAGCACGGCTCTCTGCAGCCTGCGCAGCCATTACAATCGCCGCCTGTACGCCTTTCTCCCCCATCAGCATCAATGCCGCCTCCGTAGTTCCGCCTTTGGACGTCACCTTCTCACGCAAAGTCGCTGCCGAGTCGGTACTGGCTTGCGCCAGCTTAATCGCACCATCAAAAGTGGCATAGGCCAGCTGACGCGCAGTTGCAGCATCAAACCCGAGTTGAATGGCCGCATCAGTCAACGATTCCATGAAAAAGAACACATAAGCGGGGCCAGAACCGGAAATGGCGGTAATTGCATCCAACCTGGCTTCGTCCTCAACCCACACAACAGTGCCGGTTGAAGACAAAATACGGTCGGCACTAGTGCGATCAGCTTCTGTGGCATGCGGGCCAAGCCAAGCGCCACTGATACCGGCTCTGACCAATGCAGGGGTATTGGGCATGACCCGGATCAGCCGCGCAGATCGGTTCAACCAGCGGTCTAAGTCCGCCATACGAATACCCGCAGCAATACTTATCACCAACCGGCCAGCAAGCTCTGCAGCACGCTGCTGCGCCACCGCAGCCAATTGCTGCGGCTTGGTCGCCAACACGACCACATCGGCAACAGGCAAAGGGCTATCGGCGGAAAATGTATGAACTCCGAAGTTACTTGTCAGCTGCTGCCTGGCCACTTCGGAAGGGTCTACGACGCTGATGTTACTGGGGGATAAGCCTTGCTGCAGCAGCCCGCCCAACATCGCCGTGGCCATATTGCCGCCACCAATAAATAGAATGTTCATGCGGACTCGCTCACCGCCGCGAAGGCAATCTCAGGGCGGCGTTTTTGTAAAAGGTGCAGCAGAATGTTGCAGTACAACTTATCCAACTCTCGCTGACCACTAAATGGGATTGGTAGGCTGCCACCGCTGTAATCAATCTTGAGCACAGCCAAGCGTCCTTTATCCATGCGATAAGCCAATGCGTGAATATCGGCGATGGGCAACTCTACAGGTGCCGGCACCCCCCATCCCTGCATGGCAAGGCGAATTCTCACGGCATTTACCTCAACGGCAGTACGCCAAAACCAGGCACGGAAATACCAGCCAATCAACACCGCCCCACCCAATGCCACCAACGCCATAATCAAGGTAGGCGCTGTGCGTGTAACTGCAGCCTGTAGAAAAAGCAGGCATATCAAGATACCACTGACACCAACAGCGATCATGCCTACCGTTCTATCGGTTGCATCCGTCGGCAAACGCGCCCAGGCCGAAGCCAGCTCAAGCCTATCCTGCTGCTCTCCTTCTTCCACACGCACACAGCGAGCAAGGGCAGCCAGGCTGGCATTAGGGTTAGTACTGTCCACAACAATCCTTTTCGTTCTACGTACCTGTTCACAATCTTACTGCGCGCAGCCGTGACAGTGCTCATGTGCTACTCCGGCGCTCTGTGCCAAGAAGTTCGCAGCTTTATGTACCCGCGCACATTCTGGTTTCCGCGCTGCGATTCACCCTGCTGGCACCTGCTCGTGGCAGATCGTAAACCGGCTCTAAGTATTCAATGTCGCGCACCGAACAATGCAGTCCCGACTCTGACGATGCTAGCACCCTCGGCAATAGCCACTTCCAAATCCGCCGACATACCCATAGAGAGCGTATCAAGTACAAGCCCTTGTTGATTCAGTTGCGCCAGCAAGCTGCGAAGACTCGCAAATTGGCTAGCCAGAAGTGCTGAATCTTGACTAGGCTCAGGTATACACATAAGCCCGCGTAGGCTTAATCGAGGTAAGCCGGCAATCGCATGCGCCAACTCGATTGCCTCGTGGGGTTGGCAGCCCGATTTACTTGCCTCACCAGAAACATTGACCTGAACACAAATATTCAGGAGGCCCAATGCATCAGGACGTTGTTCCGACAAACGCTGTGCAATCTTCAAACGGTCGACGCCGTGCACCCAATGTGCGACTTCAGCTACTAAACGCGTTTTGTTGCTCTGCAAAGGGCCAATAAAGTGCCATTCTATAAGAGGCAAATCAGTTAGTTGGGCTGCTTTTTCTATTAGCTCCTGTACATAATTTTCGCCAAAGGCTCGCTGGCCCGAGGCATAACAGGAGCGGACTGCATCAGCGGGAAATGTTTTACTGACAGCCAACAATCGACAGGTATTCGACGAACGGCCCGCTGATTGCAAGGCCTTCGCAATACGGGAGAGGACAGACTGTCTAGCTTTATCGATTTCAGACATCCATAATGCTCACGGAATATTGCCCCAAAACCCACTGTGGGCGCGGCTTTAAACAGGGAATTATAAATGGAAATCTCCGAACTCCTCGCCTTCTCGGTCAAGAACAAGGCATCGGACTTGCACCTTTCCTCCGGACTCCCACCCATGATCCGGGTGCACGGCGATGTGCGCCGAATTAATTTACCGCCAATGGAGCACAGTGACGTACACGACATGGTGTACGACATCATGAACGACGGTCAGCGCAAAACCTATGAAGAAACACTGGAATGCGACTTCTCGTTCGAGATTCCAAATCTAGCTCGCTTCCGGGTAAATGCCTTCGTACAAAACCGGGGGGCCGGTGCGGTATTCCGTACCATTCCATCCAAGGTGCTGACGCTGGAAGAACTGAATGCGCCAAAGGTATTCAAAGAAATCGCCGAAACACCACGCGGCATCGTGCTGGTGACTGGCCCAACGGGTTCTGGTAAATCCACGACGCTGGCCGCGATGGTCAATTACATCAACGAAAACGACTATGGGCATATCCTCACCGTTGAGGACCCAATCGAATTCGTGCACGAATCCAAAAAGTGCTTGGTGAATCAACGGGAAGTGGGTCCACATACCCTGAGCTTTGCCAATTCGCTACGCGCTGCGCTACGTGAAGATCCTGATGTCATTCTGGTCGGCGAAATGCGTGACTTGGAGACCATTCGATTGGCGCTATCGGCGGCTGAAACGGGTCACTTGGTATTTGGCACGCTCCATACCTCCTCCGCCGCAAAAACCATCGACCGTATCGTCGACGTATTCCCTGCGGCAGAAAAAGAAATGGTGCGCTCTATGTTGTCCGAGTCACTACGTGCAGTTATCTCGCAAACCTTGTTGAAAACCAAAGACGGTAATAGCCGGGTAGCGGCTCACGAAATCATGATTGGCATTCCTGCCATCCGTAACCTGATCCGTGAAAACAAAATCGCCCAGATGTATTCAACAATCCAGACTGGTCAGCAACACGGAATGCAGACGCTCGATCAGTGTTTATCCGAATTGGTTCGTCGCAATCTGATAACGAATCAGGAAGCCCGTGGTAAAGCCATGAATCCGGATAATTTCAAGTAAGGTGCCATAGGCGCAGCGCTGGAGAAAAACATGGAAAAAGAACAAGCCACCAAATTTATGCACGATCTGCTGCGCTTGATGCGGCAGAAGAACGCTTCTGACTTATTTATCACCGTCGATTTTCCACCTGCCATGAAGATCGATGGCAAGCTCACGCCTGTATCGAATCAAGCTTTGAATAGCCAGCATACAAAAGAGCTTGCACGTGCAGTAATGAACGATCGCCAATCAGAAGAATTCGAAGCCACGAAGGAATGTAACTTCGCTATCAGCCCTGGTGGCATAGGACGCTTCCGTTGCAATGCCTTCCAGCAACAAGGTCGAATCGGACTGGTACTGCGTACCATTACAACAGAGATTCCAAAATTTGACGAACTCGGCCTCCCGCCAGTCCTAAAAGATGTAGCACTAGCCAAGCGTGGCTTGGTCATCTTCGTAGGCGGAACCGGTTCGGGTAAGTCAACATCATTGGCAGCAATGATCGGCTTTCGCAACGAGAATACCTACGGCCACATCATCACCATCGAAGACCCGGTGGAATACGTACATGAGCACAAAAACTGCATCGTCACGCAACGTGAAATCGGCGTAGATACTGATAACTGGCATAACGCGCTACGCAATACCCTGCGTCAAGCACCAGATGTAATTTTGATCGGTGAGATCCGCGATCGCGAGACAATGGATTACGCCATCGCTTTCGCCGAAACCGGCCATCTATGTATGGCTACCTTACACGCCAACTCTGCCAATCAGGCGCTAGACCGTATCATTAACTTCTTTCCGGAAGAACGGCGGGCCCAACTCTTGATGGATTTGTCACTGAACCTAAAAGCGTTTGTATCGCAACGGCTCATTCCGTTAAGAACAGGTAAAGGACGAGCAGCAGCAGTAGAAGTCATGCTGAACTCCCCATTGATTTCAGATCTGATCTTCAAAGGCGATGTCCATGAAATCAAAGAAATCATGAGCAAAAGCCGTGAGTTGGGAATGCAAACCTTCGACCAGTCTCTATTTGATCTATACGAGGAAGGCAAGATTAGCTACGAGGATGGTCTTCGTAATGCCGACTCGGTCAATGACCTTCGGTTGAAGATTAAGCTGCAATCTAAAGAATCGAAGGGACGTGATGCACTTGCTGGTCTGGACCACCTCGATATCGTCTAACTAGCGCGGCCTAGCACCGCCAAGACCCTATGCCGCATTCATCGCGAGTGCGGCACTTTCCTGTTGTGCTCCCCCAAAGCAAAAGCCCCGGTCTCTGTTGAGACCGGGGCTTCACTGTAAGGCGCCTGGCAGTGACCTACTTTCACACGGGAACCCGCACTATCATCGGCGCGGTGTCGTTTCACTGTCCTGTTCGAGATGGG